>CAKVJR010000073.1 GCA_934754855.1 uncultured Candidatus Melainabacteria bacterium | reverse complement strand
GAATATAACAACGAAGTTAAATTGTTGAATAGCGAACTTGCGACAAATTTGAATACGGAAAAAACGGCGGCAGAAAAATCCCAAAGTGAAATAAATCAGGCAAAAAGTGAACTTTCGACACACAAATCCGACCTTAGCGGTTACAAATCAAGCCTCTCTTCGGCACAAAGTGATGTAAGTTCAATCAGTTCGTCAATTTCGTCGTTACAGTCGAAATTAAACGAAAAAGATAAAGACGGAAAACCGAAGAATGATAACGCTTCTATTCAGGCTCAAATTTCCGAACTTCAAACTCAGAAGGATAAGTTGGAAAATGAAACTATCCCGAAACTTGAACAGGACATTGCCGATACGGAAGAAAAAATCAATAAATTAGAAAACGAAACAATCCCGAAAAGCGAACAGGATTTGGAAACTCATAATAAGAAAATTACGGAATATCAAAATCAAATCAGTAATTTAGCAACAACAAATCCTCAATTACAGGCGAAAATGGATTCGTATAATAAGGCTGTTCAATATCAAAATCAAGTTGAACAAACTTTGGCAACGAGAAAGGCTGATGCGGCAAAATCCGCTGCGACAAACATGCCTGCCGTCGGAGAAGGCTCAATGGATTATAGCGGAAATGCTTTTACTGATTGGACAAATATGCCGATGTCTTATGAATTGGACGGACAAAGTTATCATTGCGTAGGATTTGCGGGCAATGATTTTGACGGCGACGGAAAAATTGATTTTAAACCCGACAGTTGGGAAGAATACCAAAGATATGCGGTAAATGCGGGACTTACCAATAAGGGACAATACGGTTCGATGCAGTGCCATAACTATTCAAACGTTACGGCAGATATTGTGTTGGGTACGGTGAACGGCGATTTGGGTCAAGCTTTTGTTAGGGAAACAGAAGATGCAAATTACGGCGACCTTGATATGGCAGGAAAAATGGGGCGTGACCAAAAATTTAATTCAAGAGATTTCCAACTTTGTAAGGCAGCGGATAGAGATGCCGAAAGTGCTATTATCAGAAACGAACTTCAAAACGGCAGACCGTGCCTCGTAAGTGTTCCGAGTAGTCAGGGACAACATTGGGTTGTAGCAGTTGGAATGTCGGAAGATAATGATATCTTGATTTGGGATTCTTATAACAGCAGCATGGAAAAATTGGGTAAGACATCTAATAACGATGACACATCGCTTCATAGAAATATGGCAACGAGCAACGGCGTAATGGTATTTGTTGAGGGAACGCATCATAGTTACGGCAATTACGGCTATTTGAACTATTGGGAAGACTGCGTCGGAAAAACAGGCGAAGAACAACGCCAAATCTACGCAAGTAAATGTAAAAAAAGATAATTTGAGTTGTTGAAAGTGAATCCTCATTGCGGGATTTATGAATTTTTGTTTTTCCAACAAAAAACTCGCCTTTCAGCGAGTTAATTGGCTGGGGCGGAAGGATTCGAACCTCCGAGATGGCTGGACCAAAACCAGCTGCCTTACCACTTGGCGACGCCCCAATATTCTTTTGTATTTCTATCTTATTTTGCACAAAGCAAATTGTCAACAACTTTTATTTAATAATATGTTATCGCTGTTCCCGATGCTACCGCACATATCTTATCCGCTTCCAACAATCTGCCTGAACGAATTACCGACGTTTGTACTCTCGTATTTACTATCAAATGTGCGTCCATCGCTGAATTCTTCATCTTCAAGACCGCCATCTTTGAAGCATCCTTGAATTCCTTCTGATAATACTTCTTGCTCTTGAAGAAATGCGCCCAACTGTTCTTCAATACCTTTGACATGGACTGCTGAACAATTACCGATGCCGTTACCGGTTCGGTCGATTTAATCGTATCATTCTGTTGTATATTGTGGGGTTCTGTCGATATAAGAGGTTGTCCCATTATCGGGTTAAGTGCCTCAAATTTCCTTTCAAATTCCAGTTTTTCGTTGCGTTTCAGGCTCCAGAAACCTAAACCTACCAAGAAGATGAATATTCCCCCAAAAATTAAGAAATCCATAATCGCCTTCCTATACTAATTTTAATTCAATTTTCCATGCTTGTTAAGTTTTTTTTTCGTATATCGTTACATTCTCCGAAAACCCGCTTATATCCCGAAAATCACTCTTTACAAATACTTTACCGTTCTTAAAATTTATACATGACCTACTCCTTAAAATCTGCTATAATATTTTCACAGAGAGTTTAATTTTTGCGGGATTTTTCCGGCAAAAAGGTTTTATTCTCTTGAAAAACCAATAATATCGGTTTTTCGGGCATGCTGTTAACCGCTAATTTATTTGTGTTTAAAGGAATTTTGATGAAACTTATCGTTAATGCAGATGATTTTGGAATGAGCAGAACTGTCAATCAGGCTGTTGTTGACGGATTTAACAACGGAATTTTGACGAGTGCTTCTGTTATGTCAAACATGCCTGCGTTTGAAGATGCGATGAGAAAATTGAAATTGGTTGAAAACATTGGACTTGGCGTTCATCTCAATCTCACTGATTACAAGTCAAAACTTCGCACGAAAGAAAAAAACAGCAAATTATACGACAGTAACGGCGTTTTTAACAACAATTTTCTCAAAATTCTCGCCAAATCCAACGATGAAGATTTTATGTTTGAAGTTGAACATGAATTTCGTTCGCAAATCGAGGCGGTGCTTAAATATCGACCGATTGACCATTTGAACTCACACAAAAATATCCATTCAATTCCGAAAATATTTAATCTCGTTTGCAAATTGGCTAAAGAGTATGAAATTCCGTTCGTTCGGGTGCAGCGTGAAATGTTTTATTTACCCGAAAAATTGAAAGACAAAACTCAATGGAAGAATTGGCTCAATAAGAACATATATTTTAATTTTGCCATTCTAAAAATTGTGAATTATTTTTCGGAAATTAATCTTCAAACATTGAAAAAATATTCTTTAAATACCTCAAATTGTTCAATAGGGATAGGCTATTCGGGCATGATGGATACCGATACGATAATCTCAGGCATTGAACCGTTCAAAAATGCTCCCGCATTGTTGGAGTTGATTTGTCACGTCGATTCAGATGAAAAAAATCTTTCAAACCTTGTGGAGTTAAAGGCTCTTTGCTCTTCGGATTTGAAACAATACCTTGAGGCTGTTGAAATGGTGTCGTTTAAAGAATTTCAAAAAGAATTGGTTGCTTTGTAGGAGATAATATGGCAGAGTGTGATAAACCCCGTTATTCAAGGGTTACGGACATAATAGACTTGGCGATTTTTATGCAGTCGAAACCGTTAGGCATAACGATAAATGACATCATTGAAAGGTATGCCGTTTCAAGAAGAACTGCTGAGCGTATGCGTGATAGCCTTTTGAACATTCTCCCTCAAATTGAAGAAATCGAAACAAATGACAATTTGAAACATTGGGGCTTTGTGAATTTTTCGCTCTCTTCAGTTATTTCTTTTAATTCCAAAGAAATTGGTAATATTGAGCAGTTGCAACGCCGGACGACCAATAAGGAAATGAAAAAAGAACTTCAACAAACTGTTGATAAATTGAAGGCTTTTAGCAGAAAAAATATAAATTCGCTTGAAACAAATATCGAATTGTATATGCAAACCGAAGGATATGCCGTCCGTCAAACCCCTCAATACAATATTGATTTGAAAGTTCTTGACGTTATAAGGCATGCCTTACAAATGAACACTGAAGTTTGCGGAATTTATCATGACAAAAAACGTGTACTCGAGCCTCTCGGGCTGATTTACGGTGCAAAGATTTATCTTGTTGCAAAGGAAAAATCCAAAGGAGATGGGATTTACAACTATTTGTTGCATAAATTTTCAAATTTGGAAAACACTGATAAATCCTTTGATAGAGGGGATTTTAATCTTCAAGAATATACAAATCGTTCTTTTGGAGTTTATCAGGGCGAAATTATGCATGTCGAGTTGTTGTTTTCAAAAGATGTTGCAGAAGATGCTCAAAAGTATAATTTTCACCCGACTCAAAAAATCGTCCAAAACCCTGACGGCTCCGTGTCTGTTGAGTTTGACGCAGGCGGGGAGTTGGAAATTATCTGGCATGTCTTTAAATGGGGTGAAAATTGCAAAATCATTCAACCTCAATCACTTGCAAATAAATATAAAAATTATTTGCAAAAAGTCATTGAAAATTATTCGTAAATTTCATTTTTGTTTCGGCTAAAATCGCTCTGTCATTAGTTTTCTGATATTTCGAGCATTTCTAAAAAGTCAGTTAAGTTGCAATCGAAAATTTTGATAATTTCAATTAATTGTTCAACGCTTAAAGTTCTGTTTCCTCTTTCAATCATTCCGTAAAAAGATGTTGAAATGTTAGCCGCTTTAGCCGCTTCTGCTTGAGATAATCCGCATTCTGTTCTCATTTGCTTAATTAAATTTAATATATTTTCAACAGTTACTTCTCTCATTATTCTATCCTTAATCTACTATTTGTAATTAATAACACTAATAGTGTTACCACATTTTTCTCTATTTTTCAAGTGTTTAATTAAATTTAAGGTTTAAATTTCTTTAAAAAATAAATTGTTCGTGGTACACTTAAAATATGGATATCAGTTTAATATTTAATCCTGTAATAATTTCGGTACTTTTACTTTGTGTTTTATGCGTTCGCAAGGTGAATGTTTTATTATCTCTTATTATTGCGGCGATAGCAGCGGGTGTTTTGGCTTATGTCCCGATTGCGGATATTATTTCGGAACATTGGTCTTTCTCGGCAGTAATGACGCAGATTTTCAATATTCCTTATGCTGATATCATGAACACTTTTGTGTCGGGCATGGGTGGAAATTCGGAAACGGCATTGAGTTATATCCTTTTGGGAACTTTTGCGGTTGCTATGATGCATACGGGATTGACAAAAGTTCTTGCCAATAAAATTTCTTCTGTTGTTAAAGACCGAAAGTATGTCCTCATTGGCATTTTAACCTTGTTGGCAGTATTTTCGCAAAACTTAATTCCTGTTCACATTGCGTTTATCCCGATTTTGGTTCCGCCGTTATTGGGTTTGATGAACAAGTTAAAAATCGACCGTCGGGCAATTGCCTGTGCATTGTCATTCGGTTTGGAAACGCCTTATATCGTTGTTCCTGCGGGATTTGGTCTGATTTTCCAAGGATTAATCAGAGATAATCTTATTCAAAACGGAATGGAAGTTGGCAAAAATGATATCGTAAATTCGGTTTGGATTTTGGGAATCGGTATGTTTTTGGGCTTATTGGTTGCTTTGTTTATAACATATCGCAAACCCCGTGAGTATCAGGTTACTCCTTTGACGGAAATTTCTGATGAAGAAGAGGAAACTAAGTTTACGAAAAAGCACGCTATAACATTGTTTGCGGCGTTTGTCACTTTCGTAACTCAACTTGCAACAAAATCATTGCCGTTAGGTGCAATTGCAGGTTTGACGATAATTTTCGGAACAGGTGTTATTAAACACGATAAAACCGATAAAATGATTGACGAAGGAGTTGGCTTAATGGGCTATATCGCTTTCGTAATGCTGATTGCAGCAGGTTATGCAATGGTTTTGAAATCAACAGGCAGCATTGATTCTTTAATTCAGGGAATAACGCCTCTTATGCAAGGCAGCAAGTTCATTGCGGCAGTTTTAATGCTTTTAATCGGTTTGTTTGTGACAATGGGAATCGGCACATCGTTTGGAACAATCCCTATTTTGGCGGTTTTGTTTGTTCCTATTTGCCAAAGTACAGGTATATCAATTCCCGCAACAATTGTTATTATGGCAGCGGCTGCGGCTCTTGGAGATGCAGGTTCTCCCGCTTCTGACACAACTTTGGGACCGACGGCAGGTTTAAATGCTGACGGTCAACACAATCACATTCATGACACTTGCATTCCGACGTTTTGGCACTTCAACATTCCGCTTATCATTTTCGCTTTGATTGCGGTTGTGTTGTTTTAGTAACCTCTGAACTTGTTACGATAAGTGTCTTCAGGGTGTGCGGAATTTGACAAAACGATTTCGTAATATTCGTTTTTGTCGATATTAACGCCCATGTTTTTGATGTTAACTTTTTTCTTAGGTTTTTTCTTTTCGTCTTTATCCATGTTGATTTTCAATACTGTATCTTAATTCTTCCAAATCAACTTTACCATATTTGTTGTCAAATTGGAAACTTCTGCTGATAGATAAAGCGATAACACTGCCGATAATCAAGTATAACAATACTCCTGCGAAAATTCCCGATGTGTTAATCATAAAGGAGATGATTGCGGCAAACCATACCCAATAGCCGATTCCCGAGCAGTTCAAGTCATGTAAACGTCTGATTGCAAGCAATGAACCTGCTATAAAACTCCAAACCGCAAATATTACGTACGCCCCTATTGTTAAATTCATTAATACAAATGGAAGTATTCCAAGCGATTTCATTTTGTACGGCATTGATACAACGCCCGTTGCAGCATCAATTCTCAATCCTAAAATTATCACCCCAAATGTTGCAATAACGCTGAAAAATATTGAGGTTAGCATCAAACACATTACCATAAAATACAAAAATTCTTTTCTCGTTGCACGGGTTCTGAATGAAAAGTTGCACATAGTTTTGCCGAACGATGTAATCATATATATCTCCTATATTGAATAAAATCGTATGGAAAAGGTCTGCTACTTCTATATTACCCACTTATATTTTTTTTTATCACTTTTGATATAAAAATAACACAAATAGTGTTATTGGTACGCTTTATCCTTGTGATGCAATAAAAAACACTATTGGTGTTATTTTGTAAAATTTTACAATGCAACAAATAGTGTTTTTGAAAAAATTAATATTTATGATTAATGTTCAGGTGGTACCCCAAATTTGTTATCAAACTCGTCACCGTTTTTAAAAAGGGCAACACCAACGTAATACACATAAAATATAATTGTCATGAGTGATGTAACAATTAGACCGATAGTTGAGCAACCGGGAATGATGGCAAAAATAACAACGGTTAACACCAAAATAACACTCGCCATTACCCAATATCCTAAAAGCGACCACCAAGCACTTTTTCCAAGGTCATGAAATCTTCTGACAATAATAGTAATATCTGCTAATGCTTTCCATATAGAAAATACTATCGCAATAATAGACGCTCCTCCGAGATAAAGAGTTGCGGAAATTGATGCAACTGTCGAAAGTTGTTCTGCTCTTGGTTTGAGATAAGATGCCGGAACGGAGATAAATAACCAAAAGATAAAAGATACTAATAATCCAAATAAAAACCAATAAAGGTATTCTTTCTTTGATGTTCTGCCTTTGAAAGTGATATGGGTTAGATTAAACCACACGGATTGCCAAAATTTTTGCATTGTTTCTCCTAATTTGTTTCGTTCATAGCGGCTTTAAATTTAGCCAAAGCGATTGCAAGAGCCTTATTTTTGTTGTCGATATCTTTTTGATTGTCGGGGTTTCCGTTTCTTGCCTCAAGTTTTTCTTTTTCAGCCTTAGCAACGGTAAGGTCAATGTCCTTGCCGTTTTCTGCTTCTTCGGTCAAAAGGACGGCATTGTTGTTTGTAACCTGAAAAACACCTCCGACAGTTGCGAAATAATCTGCTTTTCCGTCTGATACGACTTTTGTAACTCCAATGGTTAATGCACTCATAAACGGAGTGTGATCAAGCAAAATGCCAAAATCACCCTCTAAGCCTTTGCAATAAATTTCGTCAACGTCATTTTCAAAGACTATTTTTTCATGAGTTATGAGTTTGAAATGTATTTTTTTAGACATTTAAAACTCCGTTATTCTTTCATTTCTGCTGCTTTTTTCAAGGCATCTTCGATAGTTCCGACCATGTAGAATGCTTGTTCGGGAACATTGTCGTGTTTGCCTTCGATAATTTCTTTGAAGCCTCTGATTGTGTCTTCCAATTTTACGTAAGCACCTTTGAAGCCCGAGAATTTTTCTGCAACGAAGAACGGTTGCGACATGAATTTTTGAATTTTTCTTGCTCTGTTGACGGTTTCTTTGTCTTCTTCGGAAAGTTCGTCCATACCCAAAATTGCGATGATATCTTGTAATTCTTTGTATTTTTGAAGGATTTCGAGAACTTTTCTTGCGACGTTGTAGTGTTCTTCGCCGATAATGTGCGGATCTAGAACACGGCTGTTTGATTCAAGCGGATCTACTGCGGGGTAAAGACCCAATGATGCAATTTGTCTTGAAAGAACTGTTGAAGCGTCCAAGTGAGAGAACGTTGTTGCAGGTGCAGGGTCTGTCAAGTCATCGGCAGGAACGTAAATTGCCTGAATTGAAGTAATTGAACCTTCTTTTGTTGAAGTAATACGTTCTTGAAGTTCGCCGACTTCGTTAGCCAATGTCGGTTGATAACCTACTGCTGACGGCATACGTCCCAAAAGTGCAGAAACTTCGGAACCTGCTTGAACAAAACGGAAGATGTTGTCGATAAACAACAAAACGTCTTGTTTTGAATAGTCACGGAAATATTCTGCCGCAGTAAGAGCCGAAAGACCGACTCTCATTCTTGCTCCGGGCGGTTCGTTCATTTGACCGTAAATCAAAGCAACTTTGTCGATAACGCCAGATTCTTTAAACTCGTTCCAAAGGTCGTTACCTTCTCTTGTTCTTTCACCAACGCCGCCGAATACAGATACGCCGTTGTGAGCCATTGCGATGTTATGAATAAGTTCTTGAATAAGAACTGTTTTACCAACACCGGCACCACCGAACAAGCCGACTTTTCCGCCTTTTTGGTAAGGTTGAATAAGGTCGATAACTTTAATACCTGTTTCAAGAATTTCAATATCAGTATTTTGGTCAGTAAGTTTCGGCGCTTCTCTGTG
>CAKVJR010000072.1 GCA_934754855.1 uncultured Candidatus Melainabacteria bacterium | reverse complement strand
GATGACGCGAAAATCGTTGAAAAAGTTGACGTTGACGGCGGATTTACCGATATTATTTTGGACAAAACACCGTTTTACGCAGAATGCGGCGGACAAGTCGGCGACACGGGCTTAATCGAAAGCGATAACCTCAAAGCTGTGGTTTTAAACACTTTCAAGGTAAATCACCTTTCTGTTCACAGAGTCAAGGTTATTAACGGCGAAGTTACCGTCGGTGACACGGTTAAAGCGGTTATTGACAAAGAACGCCGCCAAAATATCACAATTCACCACTCGAATGCTCACCTTTTGCAATCAGCATTGGTAAAGGTTTTGGGCGATGAAGTCAAGCAAGCGGGTTCACAAGTTGAAGAAAACAGAACAAGATTTGACTTTTCATTCTCAAGAGCAATGACTCATGAGGAAATTCAAAAAGTTGAAGACATAATGAACGATTGGATTGGTGCAAATTACAAGCAAAATACGGTTGTTATGGACGTTCAAGACGCTATCAACTCGGGTGCAACGGCACTTTTCGGCGAAAAATACGAAGATAAAGTAAGAACGGTTGCAATCGGTGATGTTTCAAAAGAACTTTGCGGCGGCACACACGTAAAATCAACAGGCGAAATAAGATTGACCAAAATCGTTTCAGAATCTGCAATCGCAGCAGGAACAAGACGTATTGAGGCAGTTTGCGGAAAAACGGCAATCAATTGGTTGTCAGAAAAAGCAAACGAAGTCGATGAACTTGCTCACTATTTCAAAATTCCTCACAACGAAGTTGTTGAAAAAGTTGAAAAAATTGCAGAAGAAAACAAAGGCTTGCAAAGCGAAATCAATACGTTAAAAGAAGAATCCGCAGTATCGAAAATCCAATCATTCGTAAGCAGAGCGGAAGATTTGAAAGACGGAAAACTTTTCGTAAGCAAAATCGATGCAATTCCTGCAATCTTTATGAAACCTGCCATCGAAAAATTGTCGTCGAAATTAGGAAACTCAATCGTAGTGTTTACTTCGATACAAAACCCCGAACAAATTTCAATTTGCGTCAAAGTTTCTGACAATTACGTTAAAGCAGGCGTAAACGCAGGCAATATCGTAAAAGCAATTGCAGAAGCAACAGGCGGAAGAGGGGGCGGACGTCCGAACTTCGCACAAGGCGGCGGTAAAGATTCATCTAAACTTGATGACATTCTTTTGAAAATAAAAGAAGAAATCAAAGAAAAATTAGATTAATTTTTGATTAGCATAAAATTGATGCGGGATTTTGTATGCAAACAAAATCCCGCATTTTTATACAACAAGACATAAATGCCATAAATGCAACAAGTGCCGCAGAAAATACAAAAAGAAACCCGAAACACCGAAAAATTTTCAGTCGTTTTTGTGCTAAAATCAAGACATGAAAGAGATTATAAAAAAATTACAAGACAAAAATATTTTTGAGATAATTTTCATTTTGCTGATGATTTTTATTTGCGCAAAAATTTACGATTTTCATATAGTAAACATTATGTGTGACAGAGGGCGTGAATTATTCATACCCGAGGCGATTGCAGACGGAAAGGTTCCATATCGGGACATTTTATTGTTATATTTTCCGTTGGGATATTATTTAAACGCCCTATTTATGCTGATTGGCAAGGTTTCTTTAAACTCTTTGTTTTGGGCGGGAATGATAAATTGCACGATTTTTGCGATTTTATTTTTTGAACTTTCAAAAGAATTTATCTCAAAAAAAATGTCCTTAATTTTCACGGCAGCGACAATCAGCGTTTGTATGTTCAGCCACTCGTTGTTCAGTTATATTTTTCCGTATTCTTACTCAATGGTTTACGGATTGACGGCATACTTGGCGGCGACACTGCTTTTGGTCAAATTTGCAAAAACAAAAAATGAAAAACTTTTGTATTTTGCGGGATTATTTTCGGGATTATCTTTTGCCCTCAAGGCAGAATTTATGCTTATGCCGATAATTTTCTTGGCGGTGTTATTTTGGAAGAACTTTTCGTGCGTAAAAACAAAAATTATTTCAATAATAAATTTACTGATTTTCCCGATAATTACAATTGTTTTGCCGATTTTGCAGGGAGCAAAAATCAGCGATATTGCAAATTATTTTTCATTTATCTCAAATTTTTCCCACACAAAATCAATGATTGCATTTTATCAGGGAATAGGAACAATTTTTTCGCAAGCAGACATTCCCGCATACATAAGCGGTTCTGTCGGATTGATAATTTTAATCATCGCATCGGCAAGTGCATCATTTCTTTTTGAGAAAAATAAAAACAAATTAATTTACGCAATTATATTTCTTGTAACCTGCTCGTTGTTGTTTGTTTTAACTGATCCGTTTGAATATTTTGTTTTGTTGCCGATTACGGTATTAATGGTTTTTATTGCAAAATTCAAAGAGATAAAAAACAACAAAATTGATTTAATTTTGGTAATTTCAACAATTTGCTTATGCACGAAATCATTTGCAATGTTGAGTTTAAACAAGTACGGTACTTTTTACTTGCCGTTATTAATTCTCACAATTTTTGTATTGCTAAAATATTTCAAAATCGAGAACAAATTTTTCAAAAATCTGAACAGCATATTTATTTTCATATCACTATTTTTCATCGCATACGCAGAAATGACGGCGATTTACTCGACAAAATACTGCAATGAAAAAATTGAAACGGACAAAGGCTATGTTTATCTTTGCGAAAACCAAGGAAAATATATTCATCAAGCCGTTGACTATTTGAAAAATAACACAAATGACTCGGATAAAGTTTTGGTTTTGCCTGAAGGACAGATAATTAACTTTTTGGCAAACCGCAAAAATGACACCCGCCTGCACATGTTGGACAGACTGTATTTTGACGGATTGGGAAGTGAAAATGCAAAAAAACTTCTTGAAGAAACAAATAATGATTATATAATTATTGTAAAAGGATTTTTACTGTCAGATTTTGGCGAAAAATACCTCTATGGCGAAAAAAACGACATAACAGATTTTATAAAAAGCAATTATGATATTGTCGAATTTTTCGGCGACAAAAACGACAACGTAACAATTTTGAAGAAAAATTAGCGGAGAAAAAATGATACAAAAAGAAAAAACAGTCCAATCAGAAACCATTTTTTCGGGAAAAGTTTTCGACATTCACTCTGATGAAGCGACTATCGGCAACGACCCCAAGTTGCAGCACAGAGAGGTGATTATTCATAGCGGCGGCGTTTCAATCGTTGCGGAACACGAGGGCAAAATCGTTCTCGTCAGACAGTTCCGCTACGGAGCAGGGCAAATTTTGCTCGAAATTCCGGCAGGAAAATTAGACCACGGAAACGAAGATATTTTGTCAGCCGCAAAAAGGGAACTTGAGGAAGAAACGGGCTATCACGCCGCAAAATGGACTTCTTTGGGACATATTTTTTCAACCCCTGCTATTTGTACGGAAAAAATATATTTATTTTTCGCACAAGATTTGACGGCTGGCAAACCGCACCCCGACGACGGAGAAATTGTCGAATATATTGAACTTCCGAAAGAAGAAGTTTTTGAAATGATTAAAACAGGTGAAATCTGCGATGCTAAAACGATTTGCGGATTAATGAGGGCATATAAATTATGATAAAAATGGTAGTTTGCGACATCGACGGAACGATTTTTAACGGAGTTGCTTTTACTCAAAATCTGTTGGATTGCATAGATAAAATCAGAAAAGACGGAATAAAATTCGTAATTGCGACGGGAAGAACATATTGTGGTGCAAAGCAAGTCGTAGCACCGCTTCACATCGACACACCGATAATTTGCTACCAAGGGGCGACAATCCACTCCCCCGAGGGAAAATTGCTCTACGAAAAATGCCTCGACAGAGAACTTGCGTTAGATATCCTGAATTACTTGAAATCAATTGATATTCACCCGAATATTTATATTGACGACAAATTGTATTGCGAAAAAGAAACAAGTTACGTCAAAAAATACTCGGATTTTCAAAAAGTTCCCTACACAATCGTCGATGATATTTCAAAAAAAGACTTCAAATCAATGAACAAACTTCTTGTAATCGACAACGACACCGAAAAAGTTAAATGGATAACCCAAAACTTACAAGAAAAATATAGCGGCAAAATTTACTCAAGAATGTCCACGACAACATTCTGCGAAATTTGTGCGGACGGAATTTCAAAAGGCAATGCTGTCAACATCGTAGCCGATATGTACGGAATTAAAAAAGACGAAATTATGGGCTGCGGCGACCAAAACAACGACATCGAACTTTTGACCTGTGCCGGAATCGGTGTCGCAATGGGCAACGCAACCGACACCCTGAAAGGTTACGCCGACTACATTACAGACACTGTCGATAACGACGGCGTCGTAAAAGCAATCAACAAATTTGTTTACGGAGCGAAATAATGACGGAATACAGAATCGGGCAAGGCTCGGACTTGCATGTGCTAATTGAAAATCGTGATTTCATTTTGGGCGGGGTAAAAATCCCGCACACTGTCGGTTTCAAGGCACACTCGGACGGCGACGTCCTTATCCACGCAATCATTGATGCACTTTTTGGGGCTTTGTGCCTCGAAGATATCGGTGCCCATTTTCCTGACAATGACCCGAAATATAAAAATGCCGATAGCCGAAACCTTTTGAGAGAAGCCGTTTCCATTATTCGTGAAAAAGGGTGGGAGATTAACAACCTCGACTCGACAATCCATGCCGAAGCCCCGAAACTTCGCCCGCACATAAACAACATCAGAAAGAGTTTGGCTGATATTTTAAATATCGATATCGATAAAATTTCCGTCAAAGCAAAAACCTCGGAAGGCGTTGACGCAGTAGGCGAAATGCTTGCCGTCAGAGTTGATTGCGTAGTTTTGTTGTATAAATAATCTATAAATTTTCCAAAGAATTTTTCAATATTTCAATAAATCGATTTAAAAATTCCGACGAATTTCTATTTTGAAAAATTGCACAAATATTTCTTGAAAAATCATAAGAATTTATTTCAACAAAATTTCCGTCATTATATTTTGCAAACAATTCAGGGACAAAAGTAACCCCAAGCCCTTGTTTCACAAGCGAATGAGCCGTTTCAATATTTTTGCACTCAACAGAGATGTTCGGCTCGAATTTGTAACGCTTGCACAACTCACGGGCAAACTTTCCGAGCATCTGCTCCTTGGAAAGAAGTATGAACGGAACATTTTTAAACGCAAAAAGTTCACGCCCCAAAGACTTGTAATTATCAGGAATATCGAGCAAAATTTTCTCTTTTTTGAGCAAAATATTTTTGTAAGAAAAATTATCGGGATTTTCAATATCCACAAGCAAATCGAGTTCACCGTTCATCAACATTTTTTGCAAAGTCGGCGTCGGATACTCCCTGACATCAATGAACGAATGCGGAAATTCCGCCTTAAATTGCTTAATAACGGGCGGAAGAATATAAATGCACCTGTGAGTCGCCATGCCGACGACGATTTTCACCTCGGAATTGTTGTTAATCAACTGAAGTTTCTCGACCATGTCATCTTTCGATTTCAAAATTTTTGACGCCCAACCGACAAAATATTCGCCCGCATAAGTCAACTTGATGGGCGAAACATCAGTGATGAAAAGTTTTACCCGCAATTCATTCTCGATATTTTTAATCGTCTGACTCAACGAAGATTGAGAAATAAAAAGTTTCTTCGCCGCCAATGTGATGTTTTTTTCTTTTGCAACCGTTACAAGGTAGTTTAATTGATTGAAATTCATATAAAAATTATAACACTATTTTCCGTTTTTATCATAAGTTTTTCTTATCGAAATAATCGATTTTTAGTATTTTAAATTATGAAAGATTTGGTATATTTTAGAGTTGAAAGAAGGTAAGGTATGAGTATTTTTGAAGCAGGAATGATGGTTTGCTTTGGCATAAGTTGGCCGATAGCAGCGTATAAGACATATAAAGCAAAAAGCGTAAACGGAAAAAGTTTAAGATTTTCAAGCCTGATTTTGCTCGGCTATATTTTCGGTATCACACACAAATTGTTGTATAGCCACGATGCGGTAATTTGGCTCTACATTTTAAACGTATTTTTCCTGTTGATAGACATGGGTTTACATATAAAATATAAACATTTCAGCAAAACAACAGTTACCAAATAACGATTTCGGGATATTCTAAAACATCACAAATGCTTGGGTTTCAAAGGATATCCCGTTTTTTTGTCTTTATTTTGTTAAGTTTTGTAAATATTTTATTAACAAGTGTACTTTTTACATTTAATGTGTGATATTATAATAAGTGTAAGAGATACAATAATTAAAAAAGATTTAACAACCCTAATTAACTAAAAACACAACAGACACACAAACACACAACATAATAAAAAACGCCCGAGAGGGCAGTTCTTATAAGACTATATGACCCGAGAGGGTCTTTTTTTTTGCCTAAATTTCCAACGCCTCAATCTCATTTTTTCTAACCGTTAACAAATTTTCAGACATCAATCTTATTGCATAAACCAACGAAAGCATCTCCTCGCACTCTTCCCGATTTGTTTCAAAAAACTTCCAATCCTCATTTGTCTTTTCAAAAATCATCTCCGAAATTACACGAATAGTCACTAATGGCGTGTAAATCTCCGTTAAAAAATCTTCGTAATCCATATAATTCATTCCTTCTTTTTAATCTTTTTGGTTATTATAATACCTATATGAGTATTTTAATACATTGCTTATTCTCCGTCAAGTGATTACTATAATACTCATGATAACTAAAAAAATAGGCATGAAAATCAAAATAGAACGAATTAAGCGAAACTTAACTCAAGAAAAACTTGCGGAACTTGCCGATATTGACAGAGGAACAATCAGCAAAGTTGAAAGAGGTATTATGTCGCCAACCATTGCCACACTTGAGAAAATCGCAATTGCGTTTGATATGAAACTTCCTGACTTGGTAAACATTGAAAAAATAGATTTATAATCAGTGATTGCAAGCGAGAATGTCGGAATGATAGAGGATTCCGACGATTTTAGAGTTTTGCGAAAGGACAATCATATAGTCTGTTTCGTTTGCGTGCATTAAAAATGCGGCTTTAAAGAGGTCATCATTTTGTTTTATAGTCAGCGGTTCGGTGTTCAAAAGGTTTTGGACGCTGACATTCATATCGTTCCCACGGATTTTGTAGTCTTCAATATCCGAAAGAGTCACAACGCCTGCAAGAGAAGCGTTTTCGTTTTTGACGGGCAAAATAGAAAAATTCTCTTGTTCCATAAGAGCCATTGCATCTGAGAGCGAAAAATTCAGAGGAACAATACAGGGGACGGGCGAACAAGCCTGTTTGACCTTAATTTCAGACAATTTTTCGGCATAGTCGGAATTTGCATTTTGTTTCAAAATCAAAGTAGTGTAAATCGGTGCGTGGTTTAACTTTTCAGCAATTAAATCAGAGAGAGCGACCGTAAAAATCACAGGAAGAATGCTATGATAATTTCCCGTCATTTCAAAAACCATCATAACCGCCGTCATCGGAGAACGTGCGACAGCAGCGAGGAAAGCCCCTATTCCGACAACGCAAATGTTTGCCAAATTAACATCAACTCCGCATTTTATTGCGACAAGCCCGACAAAACCGCCTGTTAAAGAACCCAAAAGCAAAGTAGGGAGGAAAATTCCGCCCGCAGCCCCTGAGCCAAAACAAAACGCAGTCGCCAAAAATTTTCCGAGGAAAATCAAAGCGATGAAGGCGATTGAGTAATTTCCCGCCGCACATTTATCGACAATAATCGACCCCGTACCCAAAATTTCAGGCAAAAACACGCCGAAAGAGCCGATTACAAGCCCTGCAATTGCAGGTTTCAGCCAATTCGGAACAGGTTTCATCTTGTTAAAAATTTTCAAATTAGCAAAAATATTTTTGGCAAAAGCAACCCCCAAAACCCCGCAAAGCAAGCCTAAAACGATGTAAACGACAAGATTTTCGGGGGTAAACATCACGGAAGCGGTTGTTTTCGGGATATGGAATGTCGGAGAATCGCCCGCAAAAAACCTGATAACGCTGACGGAAACAGACGTTGCGACCATTACAGGAAAAAGCAGTGACGCCGAAAATTTTTGAGTCAATTCTTCGACCGCAAAAACCATGCCCGACAACGGGGTGTTAAACGTTGCCCCGAGAGCAGATGCCGCCCCTGCGGTAATTAAATTGTACTGAGAAGTTCCTCGGATTTTAAAAAGTTTTGAGGTCAAAGCACCGACGCCCGCCCCGATTTGGACGCTCGGACCTTCCTTGCCCAAAGACAAACCCGAACCGATACCTGCTATGCCCGCAAATAATTTCACAAAAAGACTTCTGACCCTGATTCCTTTACCCAAGCGGGAAAGAGCCAATTTGACATACGGAATGCCGCTGCCTTTTGTTTCGGGAGCAAATTTAAAAACCAAAAGCCCTGAAATTAAGCCGCCGAACATCGTTATAAGAGGCAAGACGAGAAGTCTTTTCCCTGTCGGGAATTTCATTGTAAAATTTTGAACCGCATCGAAAATGTGATTAATCGAAAAATTGAAAAACGCAACAAAAAGTCCCGTCAACAAGCCTGTTACGACGGCTTGCAAAACGATTTCGCTCCTTGAAATATCTTTAAAAAAATGTATAGATTTGTGTTTAAAACTGTATTTCATTTCGACAAAAAAGAGGGATTTCTCCCTCTTTCCAACTATAATCCGGGGTTAAGTTCAAACTGACTGCCTGATTTGAATTTATTTTTGTAAGTTTCAACCGAAGGTTGGAGAACTTCAGGCAAGACGATGGGTTTCGGGGTATTTGCCTTAACCAATCTTCTCAAAACGCCCGTATAAATCGTTTCAAAATGCTTTGTTTGCAAATATTCGCCAATCGTTTCGGGCTTAATTGCGTTATTTTCGACGGCGAGAATTTCCATCTTCAAAGGAGTTGTTTCAGAGTAAGTCGCAGCGATTGCAGAAACATATTTTCTGTAATTTTCGGAAATATTCGGCTGCATAATCGTCATAATCGTATTGTATTTATCACGGTTTTGCGGGCTGAAGTGACCTTCGGTTGCGTAGTGCATACTGTCGGGAGCCTTGCCGACAACGTAGTCAAAATCTTTAAGTGATTCTAAATACACTTGTTTATCCCAATTTTCTCCGCCGCCTTCAAACAATTTACCGAAATATTGCAGTTG
>CAKVJR010000071.1 GCA_934754855.1 uncultured Candidatus Melainabacteria bacterium | reverse complement strand
ATCATAAAGTGGGCAAAATCTTGACATACTCCCTTTCTGTCACGGAGAATTTCTGCCGGCAAAGTGCCTATTCTCGTGCTTCCGGGGGCATATTTGAAATCATTAAAAATTCTGTTATTTAAATCCAAAACCGCCTCAATAAAAGGGCGTCCGTCCGTGAAACTTTTAAGTGCATACCGTTTTATCGAACCGTCAAAAATTACCAATGGTGATTGGTACAAAAACATTGAAGCCTCAATATCCTCGGGGGTTTGAGGGTTTGCAAGCCGTTCTTTGACTTCCTCCCAAGCAACAGATGTTTCGGGCATTTTAACCTCTGAAACTTCGACTGTTCCTTTCGCTAAAACTCTAAAAAGTTTGTGTTCTTCTTCGATTGAAAATGCAGTGACTTTGTTACCGTAAATATCTTCTCTTGTCACAAAATATGACGGTTTTGGATAAATTTCTATATCGTGAGAAAGCCAATTTTGACGATTGCATTTTCTCGGTTCAAGATGAATTAAATGCTGACTGATTGTTACAGGAATCGAGTAATTATATTCAGTTTCGTGCGTAATGTTATATTTCATCTAAACCTCTGTAGCCATCGCTGTTTTGATACCTTTTTGCGGAATATGGTTTAAATATTCCCGACTCAAAAGTTCTTCGATGTTTTCAAATTCTTTGATTCTTTCTTCACAATAGTGCGAAAGTGCCATACGATGACCGTTTTCGTCTTTTACAAGAGCATGAACATCTGCCAATCGCAATTGAGATGTTAACCTTAAAATTTCCCTGTCTAACGGAGCAAGGAAGACGTTTTCGGTCGCCAAAGGAAGTTCGTTCACAATTTTTTCAATTTCCATTGCGTGAAAAGCAACACTGTGCGGATTGGATTCATCGCAAAGCAATAAGTCCAAAATCGCCGCTGCGTTTAACTTTGTGCCATATCTTCTGAAATATGTCAACGAACCGTCACCGACTTCTAAAAGTGCATTGAGCATTGATTTTTCGTTATCGGTTTTATTTTTCAAAAGATTTTTAATCAATTTGAGAGTGATAATGCCGTGTTCGAGCCTTTTTCCCAAATCCAAAAATCTCCAACCGTGACCACGTGTCATACCGTCGGAAATCAAACCTTGGAATGCCGCAGAATCCGTTACCATTCTTTGAAGATAGGGTATAAGTGCCGCCGCTCCTTTGCCTTCGGGCAATTTGTGTTCGCCGAAACTTTTTATAAATTGCCAAGTGTCCTCAGCAATTCTTTCTCTGAGTTGGATTGCCAAAAATCTAACCTGTTTGCAAATCGGCTGTAAGCCTCTGTCCTCGGTCTTTTTCATCGCTAAATTCCAAAGCGTATTTTCAAATTCATGCTCAGAATTTATATCTTCCTGCCAAACTTTAAACAGGTACGGAACGGGGGTGCAAAGGTCGCAAAGTTCCCTGTCCGCAAGTCTTTTAGCGATACTTCTCGCATTTCTCGCTAACAAGTCTGCCCGTTCGAGATTTTGTCCCAATTTGAAGAAATTGTCGGCGGTTCTGCTCGGCAAATCGCCGCCCGCACGGGAAAGTGCCAAAATTTCAACATCTTTTCTGATTTTTGAAAATTCTTGAGCGGCATTATCGCCCAAAACCCAAATGTCTTTTTCGATAACTTTTTTGCCACTATCGTCTGTAACCCAACCATAGCCGCCTGTTAAGACCTCAAAGTCGTCGCCTGTATTTGATGTGTAAAATCTGCAATGAGCATCACCCTGAGCATAACCGTCGCCCGAAACATAAGGTGTTGTCGAGGTTTTGACGTATTCTTCCGCCGTAAAGTTTTGCGGATTTTGCAAAATCTTTTCCGCAAGAGAAAGTTGTGCGGTCATTGTCATTTTTTCGTAAATCCAACTTTCTGTTTTGCCGAAAGCGTTGTAAAACATACGGTTGTCAAGGCTTGAGAGAATTTCTTTGCAATATTTTTCATCACCGAGCCAATATGATTTTACGGGTTCAAGAATTAATTTTTCGCCCAAAAAATATTCTGCGATTTTGGGTAAAAACGCCCTGATGATAGGTGTTTCCAAAATTCCTGTTCCAAGTGCATTCAAAACTTTTACATTTCCGCTTCTGACAGCACTGATTAAGCCGACAGCACCCTCGCCCGAGTCAATTCTGAGTTCGAGCGGGTCGCACATTCCGTCTTCAACCCGACGGAAAATCGTGTCAATTTTTTGCAAGCCCGAAAGTGTCTTTAAGTAAACATTGAAGCCTCTTACGGACAAATCGTCGTTTTCGACAAGTTGCAATTTTAAATGTCTTGCCAAAATCGAATCTTCCGTACGCTGATAACGTTCAGGTTCTGACGCAAGAAGTACGGCATTCGCCTCGTTGTTTGGGTTTTCGCCCAAAAGGGATTGCCTTAAATTGTCGAAAAATTTATCTTGTCTTTTGACGTTCAAATCGTGCAAAAATTCAGGATAAGAACGTGCCAAAGAAAGCCTGTTTTCGATTGCACTACCTAAACCTTCAGGAATTTGAAATCTGTCGTTAACTGCAACAAACGAACCATTCGAGCGTCTTACAACATCTGTACTCATAAGGCTGATAAAGCCCTTGCCTGTTGATTTTCCTGTCCATAACATTTGCAAAAAATCAGGATTTGCAAAAATTAATGCGGGCGGAACGATTTTGTCTTTAATAATTTTTTGTTCGCCGTAAATATCGTCAGCGAGCATATCAAAGACTTTCGCACGTTGGATTAAGCCTTTTTGCAAGGTTTTCCACTCTTCTTTGGTAATAAAAAGCGGAACGGAATCAAGTCCCGTGTTTGTGTTGTCCGAGGGGGCTAAAGTCCTGTAATATTGCGTATAATTCAGCCTTTTGTGGCGTCTTTCGGATTCGTCGGAACCAAGTTCACTCAATCTGTCCAAAAGGGTTTGGGTTGTTTGTCGGGGTTGATTGTCCGAGTCGAACAATTCGTCGTAAATGCCCGTCTTTACTTGGTATTTGGCTGATATATCATACTTCATAAAATTTTCCTTACAATATAATTTTATCATAATTTATAAGTGTATGAAATACAATATTTTATAAAGATTTTAGTAGTTTTTTAAAAATTCATCAATTTCGGGCGAAAAATCCACGGTATCATTGACTTTGTCAATCAAATCGAACATTATATTGTCGGTATTTTTTATTTCTTGCGGAATATTTTTGTATTTTTTGTAACTGTTTTTCATTTTGTAGAAAAAATCTTCGTGAAAATCCTGTTTCAAAATTTTGTAGAAATATTTTAGGGTAAAAACTTCAAATTTCATGAAATCGTGCGATATTTCCTGAAAAACGCCAAATTCGATGAGGTCTTTTTTCATATATTCAAACGCTTTGAAGCAATCATAGATTTCTTCTTTTTGAAAATCAGAAGAATCGTATTTTTTCTTGTCAATTTTATAGTAATACAAAAATTCGTCCAAAACGCTGATTTTGCTTGCTCTAAAGGTTGTTCGGATTGAGAAAATATCATCTTCTTTAAAAAATAAATCTATTGGAAATTTTATGTCATATTTTTGAAGAAAACTTCGTCTGAAAATCTTGTCCCATACGGTATTTGACTTGCAAAAAAGTTCGACGGGCGGTTGGATTTGTGAAAAATGAAATCCGTCGTAAAATTCTTTAGGGAACTGTGAAAACATTGCAAAGTCTGTATTTTCAAGAATTTCATCTGTGTTTTTATCAACGAGATAAAAGTTACAAGCGGTGAAATCGGCGTCATCATGGGTAATTTTGTTATACATTTTTTCGACATATTGATTTGAATAATCGTCGTCGGCGTCGAAAAACATTATGAAATCACCCTGTGCATGCTCCATTCCGACATTTCTTGCAAATCCCTGTTTTCGATTTTCTGTGAGGGTAATTAACTTGAAACGAGCGTCATTCTTGATTTGTTCGGTGATGACGTTGACCGTGTTGTCTTTTGAGCAATCGTCAACAATAATAACCTCAAAGTCTTTCATAGTCTGGTTTTTGCAATTTGCAACGCATTTTTCGATATCTTTTTCTGCGTTATAAACAGGTATGATGATGCTGACTTTCATTTTCCCTCAACTAATGGCTTAAACCGCCGTCATTTCTTGATGATAGCCTTTTATGCGTTTTTTGTCAACAAAGGATTGCAAACGCATTCTTTATAGATTAAAATACTTGCAGAGGAAAAAATGTCGCAAGAAATTAAAGAATTTATAATTTATTTGACGCAAAGATGTAATTATTCTTGCAAAATGTGTACTCAGGACGGTTTGCCGCCGATTGCCGAAATCGGGGTTGAACAGTGGGACAAAATTTTTTTCGATATTGCAAGAGATTATCCTGAATCTATTTTGGTTTTTTTGGGTGGAGAACCCACTCTTTATAAGGATTTTGACGAAATTTTAAATCTTGCGACAAAGCATAAATTGAAAAAACACGTTGTGACAAACGGTTCGCTTTTGAAATCTCATTTGCCCTCAATTAAGAAAAATTATTGCGGAATAACGATTTCTCTCGACGGGTTAAATCAAACTCATGACAAAATCAGACACGCCAAAGGTGCTTATGACACGGCAATTTCGGTGATTAAAGAAATGCATGAGTACAACAAAACTCTTGAAAATGAAAAATACGGCTACTATTATATGATTAACTACGTCATGTTGCCCGAAAACATTGACGAAACATTGGATTTTATTGAGGAATTGGTAAAATACAAACCGAGAAGTATAATTTTGAACCACACTCGCTATGCTTCGTTTGAAAAGCGGCTTCAAATGCGTGATGAAATGGTCAAAATTTTTGCAAATCCTTACAATCAGCACCTTATGATGCGGTCTATAATTGATTTTCCGCCTGAATATGTTGTCAAAATGAATGATGTCGTCAAAAAGGCTAAGTCGTTATATCCCTCGATGGTTGCTGAATTTCCCGATTTTTCAGAGGAAGAACGTTTGAATTATTACGACGATTCAAAAGTTTATGATTTGCGTCCCGATTGGAAATGCCCCTCGCCGTACAGATATCCGACGATTTTGCCTGACGGTTCGGTTTTGAGTTGCTTGTATAATAATTTAGGAAACGCCCTCGAACAGCCGATTTCGGTGCTTTGGGAAAATGAAATTGCTCAAAAAACCCGTGAATATTTGGACAAAAACAAGAAATTTTTGGCATGCGGTCGCTGCACTTGTTATTACAAGGCAGAATAATTTAAGCGTTTTTTACCGTTCTTAAAACAACGTCGCAAACCCTTTCGATGTCTGCTTTTTCGAGTTCGACATACAATGGCATCATTAACATTCTCGATACCAAATCTTCCGCAATCGGGCATGGTTGTGTCGTTTTGAGGTATTTTAACGTGTTTAACGTCGGAGAATAACAGTGCCAAGGATAGATTTGCTCGTCCCAGAGTGCTTTTTCGACGGTTTTTCTTTGCTCTGTCGAGTGCAAAACAATTACGTAGTAAGGATATTTGTAGTTTAAATTTTGTTGTTTTTTTGGCAAAATAACCGAATTTTCGAGCAATTCGTCGTATGTTTCGCTCAAAATTTTTCTCTTTTCAATGTTTTCATCGATATGGTCAAGATTTGCCAAACCCATTGCGGCGTGGAGTTCTGAGAGCCTTGCGTTAATTCCGTCACGAACAAAATTTTCGTCCTCGTGACCGCATTTTTTTATCAAGTCGATTTGCCTTGAAATATATGGGTCTTTTGCTGTCATAATACCGCCTTCGACCGTATGGAAAAGTTTTGTTTCCTGCAACGAAACAACCGAAATATCCCCGTAATTCAAAATCGATTGACCGTTGTATTCCGCTCCGAAAGCGTGTGCAGCATCGTAAATCACTTTCAAATCGTACTTTTTCGCAATTTCTTCAATTTTTTCGATATTGCAGGCACGACCGAAGATGTGAACGGGCATGATTGCCTTTGTTTGCGGGGTTATAGCCTGTTCAATTTTATCGGCATCAATGTTACAAAAATCAGGTTCAATATCGACGTACACAGGGGTGCATTTTTCCGCTAAAATCGCCGAAGTCGTTGCCACATAAGAAAAAGGTGTCGTTATGATTTCTCCGCCGTCAATTCCGAGAGCCTTGATGGCGATTTGAAGTGCGGTTGTGGCACTTGTAACACATTGCAAATCCTGAACATTCAAGTATTTTTTAAGTCTTTGCTCAAGTTCGTCAAGCAAAATCCCATGGTCAGTCAAACTGCCTCTTTGATAAGCCTTTTCGAGGTATTTGACATATTCTTCGATTGGGGGCAAAAATGCCGGATTTGTATAAATAATTTTTGACATAAAAACACCGTTTTTTCTTTAATGATAAATATTTTGGCGTTTTTTGTCAATTTTATGAGCAAAAATTCGACTTGTCAAAAACTTATAAAGCGGCTAAAGGTCGGCAGAACCGACCTTTTGACAATTAAACTTCTAATTTTTTATGAGCCTTTCTCATCAACTCCGAGAGAGTCGGCTCAGATTTTTTCGCTGATTTTTTTGCCTTTTTAACACCCAATTTAATCGGGCTGATTCTCGAAAGTCCGACACAATTTTGTTCCGGCAAAATCATAAAAATGTCTTTAAAGAAATTCAAAATACCGTTCATAATAAACCTTTCAAAAATTTTTCCCGTTAACATTAAATCCTATTTTCAGATTTTTTTCGATGGTATTTTAGGGATTAACTGTATCATAACAAGTGTTTTTAACAATCGGAATACTTCTGATGAATGGTTTTGTAAAAAAATTTTTAAGAAAAATTAAAAAAAAGACTTGTATAAAAAACATGTTTTCCGTATGATGATAAAGCAAACTTCAAATAAGGAAGGACTAAGTCATCATGAATCCTATAGTAAAAGACTTAAACAAAGAAACCGTTAATAAAGAATTACCGGCATTGAACCCCGGCGATACAGTCAGAGTTTCCGTAAGAATTATCGAAGGAAACAAAGAAAGAACCCAAGCGTTTGAAGGTACTATCATCAAAAAACGTGGTTCGGGCGTCGGCAAGACAATCACAGTAAGAAAAACTTTCCAAGGTGTTGGCGTTGAACGTGTATTCCCCGTTTTCTCACCCCGTATTGAAAAAATCACGGTTATCAGAAAAGGTGATGTTAAACGTGCAAAACTTTATTACCTCAGAGAAAGAACAGGTAAAGCAACTCGTATTAAAGAAAAAATCGAAAACAAAAAATAGGTTGCTTGACGGTTTAATGAAGTTTAAAAGCCATAATCATTGCGGTTATGGCTTTTTAGTAAGGAATTTATTATGCAATTTATTCATTGGT
The DNA here is from genome assembly GCA_934754855.1 of uncultured Candidatus Melainabacteria bacterium. Lineage (GTDB taxonomy): Bacteria > Cyanobacteriota > Vampirovibrionia > Gastranaerophilales > Gastranaerophilaceae > RUG841. The sequence goes on along the minus strand of CAKVJR010000071.1, from coordinate 2,001 downwards.
ACCCCGGTCACATCGCAAAAGCGGAACGCAAGTTAAAAGAACAATTAAATCTTGTCGATGTTGTGGTTGAAGTTGCAGATGCAAGAATACCGCTGAGTTCGATGTATCCCGAAGTCAAAAGACTTATCGGTGAAAAACCGAGATTGATTATCATGAATAAATCCGACGTTGCAGATATGGAAAAAACAAAAGTTTTGGTTGAAAAATTGAAACGGGAAACAGGCTGTGACATCATATTTACGAGCAATTCCGACAACAAAGATATTACAAAAATCGTTAATAAAATTGCTGATTTGAGCAAACCCGCAATTACAAAGATGATTCAAAAGGGTCTTTTGCCACGTCCAGCAAGGGCTATGGTCGTCGGCATGCCGAATGTCGGAAAATCGAGTATTATTAATAAATTAATCAAAAAAACAAAAACAAAAACAGGTGCAAAAGCAGGTGTCACAAGGCAACAGCAGTGGGTCAGAATTAACCCGAGAATTGACCTTTTGGACACTCCGGGTATCATTCCTGTAAAACAAGTCGAGCAAGAAAAGGCTCTCCGATTGGCTTTCGTTGATTCAATCGGTGAAAACGCTTATGAACTCGAGAGTATTGCGGAAGAATTTTTGAAAATTATGGCGGAAATGTATCCCGAAGTCATCAAAAATCGCTACGGTTTTGAGGACGGAGAGGAATTTTCACTCGAAAAAATCGCTCTTAAACGAAACCTTATCGGACAAAGTTCAAAGCCCGACATTTTGCGTGCAGCATCAATGTTGATGATGGATTTCCGTGACGGCAGACTCGGCAGGTTGACTCTTGATGAAGAAGAATAATCTTTTTCTTTTTGATAAAAATTTGCGTGCAAACGGTTCGTTTTTAATCGGAACAGACGAGGCGGGAAGAGGTCCCGGAGCGGGCGATGTCGTTGCTGCGGCAGTTTATTTTAAAAATCCTGACAAGTCGCTTATCAAAAATCTTGCAAGTCTTGATGATTCAAAAAAATTGACGGACAAAATTCGTGAAGAATTATTTGATATAATTCTCGAAAACTCAATCAACGAGATTGTCTTCGGGAGTGTTGAAGAAATTGAAAAAACAAATATTTTAAAAACGTCCCTGAATTGTATGAAAAAGGCATGCCTTTCTGTTATATCAAGGCTTGAGGGTGAAAATATCAGTGTCATTGTTGACGGAAATAAATTAATTCCCGATTTTCCTTATCCTCAACAATATATCGTCAAAGGGGACGGAAAGTCTGCAAGTATTGCGGCTGCAAGCATTTTGGCGAAAGTTTCACGTGACAGATATATGTTGGAGTTGGACAAGGAATTTCCGCAGTATTTGTGGGCAAAAAACAAAGGTTATTTAACGGCGGAACACCTTGCCGCCATTGATGAATACGGTACGACAAAGTATCACAGGCAAAAATTTTTGGAGAAACATTTTGCGAAACAGTTGACTTTGTTTTAAAAATATTTCAACAATTTTCATTTTATGATAAAATTTTCGTATAAAAGATTGGCGGAAGAAATGATTACAAAAGAAGATGTAAAACACGTTGCAAAACTTGCAAGACTTGAATTGACAGAAGATGAAATTGAAAAATATTCAAAGCAGTTGGGCGACATTTTGAAATATGTTGAACAAATGAACGAAGTTGATACAACAGGCGTTGAGCCTATGCCTCACGCAATTCCCGTTACGAACGTAATGAGAGAAGACGTTGTAAAATACGAACAAACAAGAGAAGAACTTATGCAAAACGCTCCCGTTAAGGAAGACGGTTTCTTCAGAGTTCCGAAAATCAACTGATTACGGCTCATTTAAGGATTGGAATTTGATATGACAAAATATATTTTTATTACGGGCGGGGTTGTTTCATCGCTCGGTAAGGGAATAGTTGCGGCAAGTTTGGGAAAACTTCTAAAGGCGAGAGGTTTTTCTGTTGTAATTCAAAAATTTGACCCGTACATCAACGTTGACCCCGGAACAATGAGTCCGTTTCAACAC
>CAKVJR010000070.1 GCA_934754855.1 uncultured Candidatus Melainabacteria bacterium | reverse complement strand
ACCTCGTAATTGCCGCCCTTTTTAAGATGGGCTGGCCATTCGGCATGAAAATGGCGTCTGTTACGGGTGCAAAAGTTCTTTGGTTGATTTTTGCAATCGTGGCAATGGGGCTGAGCGGATATTTTTTGTACCTTGCCCAAAAGCAAATCCCGATAGGGACAGCGTATGCGGTATGGACGGGAATTGGCATGCTCGGAACATTTTTCGTTGGAATAACATTGTTTCACGACGCTGTTAATGTCGCACGATTTGTGGGAGTGTTCCTGATTTTGGCAGGGGTAATTATTCTCAAATTGTGCCACTAAATGTTGCTTGAATAAGTAAAAACTTCATTGCTTTATTGCGTCGGTCGACTAAAGTCAACCCTACTTCTTTTTCATCATTTAAAGACATCTTTTTCTTCGATTTGGTATTTGAAGTTGTGTTGTTGACAGAATTTACGACATTTTCAATAGTCGTCCCTACTTCGTTGCTACTCGGAGAAACCGTGACATACGCATACGATGAAGCACAAACAGGCAAATTAATTACACTCATAATAGCCATTCCAACAACGATATTTCTAATTTTTGACATAATAATTTCTCCTTTACAACAAATAAACATAATCTGTAAACCGTTGCCATGAATGATATAACATGTTTTTTGTAATGTCATATTACAGTAATATTTATATTACATGAAAAAATGTTTATATGGGCATTCGCAAGTTAAGAAACGACATAGGAAAAAAAGTAAAAGCCTTGAGGATTGAAAAAGGATTATCTCAAGAAAAACTTGCTGAATATGTGAATATGTCAAGAGAACATATTTCTTGTATCGAACGTGGCAAAAACCTCGCAAGCACTGAAACTCTGTACAATCTCGCAAAATTCTTTGAAATAGATATAAAAGATTTTTTTTAATATGTTTAGTATTGGAACTTGGGCTTTAACCCAACAACATTGTTGTCATTCTGAGCGAAACAAAGAATCTTGGAGAACCCTATTACGTCATTCTTAGGGACTCCGTCCCGCCTTGTTTGCGACTTTCTTAAGTTTTCAAATGAACGTCATTCTGAAGGATTAAAGTTGCAAACGTGGACTTGTTTTTGTTTCACGCCTTCAAACCATTCAGCACTCTGCTCGGCAGTCGCAAAAAAAAAAAACCGACTTTGACGCCGGCAGATAATTGGTAAGAAATGTAAGTGTGTAAGATAAAATTTAAAACTTTTATTATGCGAATGTTTTGAATGTTGATTCAACGTTCTTATCGATAACTTTTTGAACTGCGTCCATTTCTGTTGAAATTGCGTTTTGTTCAGTATCCAATTGGTTCAATCTCAATTCCAAAGACTTATCTTGTTGTTGGATAACTTCTGTCTTAGCGTTGATTTGAGCCATTGTTTTTTCATAATCGCTGTAATCTTTGTTGTATTGGTTCATTGCTTGTTGGTACAAGTCATCGTTTGCTACGTTGTTTGTTGAAACTGCGATTTTTTCGCCTGAGTTTGCAAGTTGCATTGATGAGAAGTTACCTGTTGAATCAAAGTCAAATGATACACCTTGGAAATCTCTGTCTTGGATAGTCGGAGTTGAGATGTACTTGAAGTATTGACCATCAACACCACCTACGTTGTAGTAAATATCTGAACCGCTTGTGAATCTTGATGCGTGAGTTTCTTCTGTATCACCAACTGCTTTTGCTAAGTTTGCAACTTGGCTGAGTGCAACTTTACCTGCTGTGCCGTTTACGATTGAAGATGTATCGATACCTTCCATATCTGTAACTTTTTCATATTTTGAGTTCATTGATTGGTATGATGCAACAAATGAATATGTACCATCTTCAGTCATTCTCGGAAGTTGAGTCATTGTGTAAGAAGTTCCGTCAATAGTGAATGTGTATTCAGTATTGTAATATTGGTTGATATCCGGAGGAGTCGGAACTGACAAGTTAGTAAGTTGGCTATAAAGGCTTGCTGATTCGTTTGCCAACGCTGTTCTTTGTTGGTTAACTTGTTGACCTTCATATTCAGTGTTTGACTTTCTTGCTGTCAATCCTAAAAATCTTGCTTGTGATGCTGCTAAGCCCATTGCTCTTGTCCTTACTAAATTTCTTACCTTACTCTATTCTTATCGGCACTTCTTTTTGAAAACTTTAATTTTTTGTTTGTTTTTTTCTTAACTTTGTTACATTTCTTAACATGCTCAAATTCAATTCAATAAAGCGTTTGCATGATTTTGGAAAAAATCAAACAGGTTCTTTGTAAGCCAAAAAACCTGTTTATTTTGTTACAAAAATTAATATTAGTCGGTGATATTATCGACAGATTTTTTAGCACCTTCCAATTCTTCTTTCAACATTTTGTTAACAACATCACTTTGAACGCCGAGCATTTTTACGACTGATTCAATGTTTTTAACTTTGTTTTCAAGAATTGTATCGGCGTTTGCCTGAATTTTAGCGGTTACATTTTGGTAAGCGGAAAGTGCCGCACTACCTGTACCTTGCATCAAGTTACCGACGATTGTACCTGCAATACCATAAATACCTGCATAAGGTGAAATTGCCTGTAAAATACCGCCTAAACCTGAAACGATACCTGCTGCGGGAAGAACCAAACTGTTTGCATAGCCGTAACCTGATGCCATGCCCGAAGCGTAAGCTGCAGCGTTGATACCTGCAACGCCTGCGAGGTCAGCGGCAGAAGCGACAGATGCGGCAGCACCTGTAATGTAGCCTGAATTTGACGAACCGAAACCTGACATTACGGAAGCAGCACCACTCGGAAATCCGGGAAAAGAACCTAAGTCGCTGATACCGAAAGCGGAATTACCGCCGTCAACTGTTGAAGTTCCGCCTTGCATTGCATTCCAGTACGAAGTACCGGGGATATTAATTTGGGAACTTCCCCCCATAACGTTCATGAACGAACTCGGTGCGATAAATCTTGCAACGTTCCAAAGCCAAGTACCGGCTGTACCAAAACCTGCACCGTCAGTAGCCGAACCGCTGACAATCATATCTCTTAATTGGTCATAGGTTTGGAATAACATTGCTTTGGCATCACCGCTTGCACCGCCATATTTGTTTGAAATTACCAATAAACTGTCGTTTTTGTAAGACATCTTTCTCTCCCCGTTTTCTATGCAAATACTTTAAATACTTTTTCAATGTTTTTATCAAGAACAGACTTCAAAGAATCCATTTCTGTCATCAACGCTTGTTGTTCGGTATCCAATTGTCGCAATCTCAATTCAAGCGATCTGTCTTGTGCCTGAATTTGCTCTGTTTGCGAGTTAATATCCGCAATAGATTTTTCATAAGCTGCTTTATCGTAGGTATAATCGTTCATTGCCTTGTTGTAAGCATCTGTATCCTGTTCGGTCGTTGCCGTACAAGTTACGGGAGTTTCCGTAATTGACGGGTCAATGACTGTTTCGATGTAGCCGTTTTTATCAAAAGATAACTGACAATTTTTTCTTGTATCAGTTTTTGTATCAAGTTCTTTTGAAATGTAATATCTGTCCAAAGTACCTTGATAATCGGCAGCCTGAGCCTCTAACCAATCCGTATCAAAGTAATATGTCATGTTATTTTCTGTATCTTTGTAAGAAACATATTTTCCGGGAGTTTGTCTTTTTTGAGCCGTATCGAGTGCTTCGTTCGGTTCGGCAGCAGCCGTATCGAGAAGATATGATTCTGTCGAAGAAGATGTTTGAACCCAATAAGTTCCGTCGCCGTTACTTCTTAAACTACCTGTTACAAAAGATTTTGAACCGACATCTTTATAATCGGTGTATGAAACTTTTATTGTATAAGTACCGTCATCTTCTTTGTTATATTCATCAATTGTATATGACGTACCTGCAATACTGTAAGAATATTCGGTTTTGTAATAATCCGTAACATTCGGAGGGGTCGGCACCGTAAGTGCATAAAGTTGATTGTATAAATTGGCTGAATGGTTCGCCAACGCTGTTCTTTGTTGGTTTACCTGTTGACCTTCAAATTCAACGTTCGTTTTTCTTGCAGTGAGTCCCAAGTACCTTGCTTGTGTTGCTGCTAAACCCATTTCTCTCTTTCCTCCGATTTGTTTGTTTTGTTAAGTTTAATTATTAACAAAACTTAATAGCCGTACCGTTTTCAGTCTGATTCAGATTTTGCCTTTTCGGCATTACCACTTGTTTTCGAGCCTATATTCAGCCTCACAATATTTATATAATGATTTTGCATTTTAAATCAATACTGAAAATAGAGGATATTAAAAAATTGTCCATAAAATCAAATTCCTAAAATTCGTTTATATAGATTTTCTAATGTTAATTTTGGAAAAATCAAGAAAAGTTTAGAAAAAATTAATTAAAAATTAAAAAAATTAATCAAGGAATTATTTTCATATTAAAATATAGGTATAAGATTGGAGAAATTATGTGGGAATACACGGATAAAGTAACAGATTTATATAAAAATCCGAAGAATGCGGGCATGATTGACGATGCGGACGCCATCGGGGAAGCAGGTTCATTGACTTGCGGAGATATGTTGAAACTTTACTTAAAAGTTGATGAAAACGGAATAATCACAGATGCAAAATTCCAAACTTTCGGTTGCGGCTCGGCAGTTGCAAGTTCGAGTATTTTGACGGAAATGATTATCGGCATGCACATTGACGAAGCAAGAAAGATTACAAACAAAGACATCGTTGATGAATTAGGCGGTTTGCCTCCTGCGAAAATGCACTGTTCGGTTATGGGGCATGAAGCCCTTGAGGCGGCAATTGCGGATTATTACGGCGAAACTTGCATTGCGGAAAAGAAAGAAAAAATCGTATGCCAATGTTTTAACGTAACGGAAGACACTATTAAAGAGCAAATCAGAACAAATAACTTGAAAACAGTTGAAGAAGTTACTGAGTTCACAAAAGCAGGCGGTGGCTGCGGACACTGTAAATCTGCTATTGAAGCGATTTTAAAAGAAGTCAGAAGCGAAAAACCCGCACTTACAAAAACTCAAGAAATTTTGAAAGTCAGCAAGGTTATTGAAAAATACGTTGCTCCCGAACTCAGAAAAGACAACGGCGACGTAGAACTTGTCGATATTGACGGAAACAAAATTTACATCAAATTCGCAGGCAAATGCAGTGCTTGCCAAAAGTCACAATTAACAAAGAATTATGTTGAAAAAATCTTGAAAAAGCATATTTCTGAAGACGTTGAGGTTATATTAGTATAAAATGGCAGATAGATTAATTTATTTAGATAACAACGCAACGACCAAGGTTGACGAAAAAGTCCTTGAGGAAATGTTGCCCTATTTTTCTGAAAATTACGCAAACCCGGGAGGAATGTATGATTTTGCGGGAAAAGTCGGACGCAAAATTGCCGATGCAAGAGAAGCCGTAAAAGAATTTATGGGAGCAAATGACCAAAAGGAAATTTACTTCACAGGTTCAGGCTCAGAAGGTGCAAATACGGCAATTCGAGGGGTTGTCAACCAAGGTTACGGCAAAAAGCACATCATTACGACAAAGGTCGAACACCCTTGTGTTTTGAACACATACAAAGACCTTGAAAAACAAGGACACAAGGTGACTTACCTCGGAGTTGACGCCGACGGCAATTTGAATATGAAGGAACTCGAAGAGGCTATCCGTCCCGAAACGGCTTTGGTTTCTTTGATGGCGGCAAATAACGAAACGGGTATTATTTTCCCGTACGAAAAAGTTGCAGAAATAGTTAAGCAAAAAAATCCCGACACAAAAGTGTTTGTTGATGCTGTACAAGCAGCGGGCAAAATCAAAATGGATTTTAAAAATACGAAAGTTGATTTTGCATCAATTTCGGGACACAAATTCCATGCACCGAAAGGCATAGGAGCATTGTATGTCAAGGCAGGAACGGCGTTTGCACCGTTAATCACAGGCGGACATCAGGAACGAGGAAAACGTGCAGGAACAGAAAATACCGCAAGCATTATTGCAATAGGCAAAGCGGCAGAATTGGCTTATGATTCGCTCGGAGAAGAACTTACGAGAGTTAAGAAATTGCGTGACAAATTGGAAAGAAATATTTTGCACAATATTTTCAACGCAAGATTGAACTCTTCAACGGGAAACAGAGTTCCAAACACAACAAATATCGGTTTTGAGTACATTGAGGGCGAATTGATTTTGTTATACCTCAACGAACTCGGAATTTGTGCAAGTTCAGGCAGTGCATGCACCTCGGGAAGTTTAGACCCGAGCCACGTGTTAAGAGCCATGGGCGTACCGTTTACGGCACTTCACGGCAGCATCAGATTGAGTTTGAGCAGATTTACGACGGAAGAAGAAATCGACTTCGCTTGCGAAAAATTCCCCGAAGTAATCAAAAAAATCAACAAACTTTCCCCGTTTCAAAAAGAACTTGCGGAACTTGAATCAATCAGAAGCCACCAAAATTAATTCAAAAAATAAAGCAAAAGCCCTCAATTGAGGGCTTTTTTGTTACGATAGAGATTAGATAGAAAAATTTTTTGTCACCGAAAAATCATCTTTGCTATAGTCCGTTTGTTTTTGTAGATTTTTAATCTGATTAGATTTTGATTGAGTTTTTGGGGCTTTTTTAAGTTTTTCGGGTTCATTTTGGGGAGCATTTTTGGAGAAAATATTTTTGACATCGAAATTTTCAAAAAATCTCGGCACTTCCGCCATTAAATACAAAATTCCGAAAACAGCCACGCAGAAAATCACAACGGCTGTCGTAACTTTTTGCATAAAAGTTTTTTGAGGTTTTTCATTTTCCTCGTCAAATTTTTCACGATTTTTTTTATTTTTTTTGTGTTTTTTGTGATTTTTTGATGATTTTTGTTCAAAATCGTTCGATTTTTGTGATTTTTTATCAAAATTTGAAGATTTTTTATGTTTTTTTGAAAAATCCTCATCATTTTTTTCTTCAATATCGTTTAAAAATTCTTCGTCATCATCGGGCAGATTTTCATTTCTTTCAAGTTCGGTGCGATATTGAGCCTGAAGATTTTGGTTTTTCTCGCCCAAAACGAGCAATTTTTCATCAAAAATCAACCTGTTCAAGGTGTCATCATTTGTTTTTGAGTAAGCAAAATTTATGCACGCTTCAAAAGCGTGTTCAAGACAATCGAGAGCGACTTCGCCGCTATTTTCGATTTTTTCACCGTGAGTTGCAAGGTTGCCCTGTTTTTTCAAAAAATACATATCGCTGATAAATTCCTGCTCACGCATGGTATTTTTTGAAACGGTTTTCAACTTGTAGAGCATATTGTCAAAACTGTCCTCAACCGTAACAGAATTGCCCAAAACATTTCTGATTATTCTTTCCGCAAGTTTTCTTGTTTGCGTAATACATTGTTCAAAATACTCGTCACGAAAGAGTTTCTCGGCGGTTTTTGCGAGATTAAAAATTTCGTCATCGACTTTTTGAAGAAAATCAAAATTACTGCTCATAAAAAAATTTTAACAATAACATTAAAAAAATACATACTTCACAATCAGTAGAAAGACTGTGAAAATCTCGAAAAATATGTTAAAATAGAGCGTGGTTGTTATTAAAAAGGGTGTATTTATGGGAAAATTGAATTTTAAAGTTGATAAAAACAAGTGTATCGGCTGCGGTCGTTGTATTTCGGACTGTTCTTGCGATGTTTTGGAACGAGGAGAGGACAGTTTGCCGAAAGTCGTTGAGGGTGGCGAAGAAAGATGTATGAAATGCCAACACTGTTTTGCAATTTGCCCGACAGGAGCAATTTCTATTTTCGGAAAAAATCCCGATAAATCATTAAAAACTTTCAAAATCCAATCACCTGAAGCAGTTTTAAACCTTATTCAATCAAGAAAAAGCATAAGAAAATTCAAGTCCGAAAATTTGAACAAAAGTACTTTAAACGAATTAAAAAATATGCTCCCGTGGATTCCGACGGGCTGCAACAACCACTCGCTCACATTCACATTCATTGAAGATATGGAATCAATGAAAAAATTTAAAAATGCGACTTACAAAAAAATGGAAGAAATGATTGAGCAAAATCCGAACACGGAAACTGCCCAACAGATGAAAACGATGCTGCTTGACCCCTATAAAGGTGGAAGGGACAGAGTTTTCAGAAACGCACCTCACGCACTTATCGTTTCATCGCCTGTTGATGCACCTTGCAGCGACATTGACCCGATTATCGCACTGAGTTATTTTGAACTTTATGCCCAATCTTTAGGGGTCGGAACTCTTTGGTGCGGCTTGCTTTACAGATGTTGGAAGTCCGCTCCTGCAATCGTTGATGAATTAAAACTTCCGAACGGCTATAAACCCGTTTACGCAATGCTTTTCGGTGTTCCTGATATCAAATACGAAAGAATTACCCAACCTGAAAAATACAAAATTATGACTTACGGTACGATTTTGACAAAATTCAAATCTTTCGTAAAAGATTGTGAAAAATCTATACTAAATTTTGTAAAATAACCAAAAGGAGCAGTTATTTATCTCTTTTGTTTGTGAAAAAATATTGTTAAAACACTAACGAAAGAGGTTGATATGCACTGCACTAAAAAAATTAGCGAAGATATAACTTGGGTAGGCACAAACGACAGACGACTTGCGTTATTTGAAAATGTCTATCCGATTGAACGTGGTACTTCTTATAACTCATATTTGGTTAAAGACGAAAAGACCGTCTTGATTGACACGGTAGACAAAAATGTTTCGATGCAATTTTTTGAAAACCTTGAATATGCACTCGATGGAAGAAAACTTGATTACATCATCGTAAATCACATGGAACCCGACCACTCTGCAACCTTGCAGGAACTCGTTTTTAGACACCCTGAAGTTACAGTGGTTTGCAACAAAAAAACCGTCGTGATGATTAAACAATTTTTCAATTTCGACATCGATTCAAGAGTTCAACTCGTCGTCGAAGGCGATACCTTGAACACCGGTAAACACACGTTTTCATTCGTTTTAGCCCCCATGGTACATTGGCCGGAAGTTATGGTGACTTATGATGTAACAGACAAAATTTTGTTCTCGGCAGATGCATTCGGAACTTTCGGTGCGTTGGACGGAAATATTTTCGCTGACGAAGTTGATTTTAAAAGAGATTGGCTCGACGATGCAAGACGTTATTACACAAATATCGTCGGAAAATACGGTCCACAAGTACAAAATCTTCTCAAAAAAGCAGCAAATATTGAAATCAAAATGATTTGCCCGCTCCACGGACCTGTTTGGAGAAAAAATCTCAATTGGTTTATCGACAAATATCAAAAATGGAGTTCTTATACCCCCGAAATCGAATCTGTTTTGATTTTATCGGGTTCGGTTTACGGACATACCGAAAATGCGGCAGAAGTACTCGCCTCAAGACTTTACGACCTCGGAATAAAAGGTGTAAAAATTTACGACGTTTCAAAAACGCACCCGTCATACATAGTTGCAGAAGCATTCAAATACAGTCA
>CAKVJR010000069.1 GCA_934754855.1 uncultured Candidatus Melainabacteria bacterium | reverse complement strand
GTTCACTTGCTACACACGCAAGAGTTAACGATTACGGCTTTATTGAAACTCCTTACTTTGCGGTAAAAGACGGCAAAGTTACAGAAGAAGTACACTATATGTCAGCAGACGAAGAAGAAAACTTCCGTGTTGCTCCCGGTGACGTAGCGTTGAACAAAGACAGAACATTCAAGTTTGACAAAGTTCCCGTACGTTACAAATCTGAATTTACAGAAGATGATTCAAGCAAAGTTGACTTTGTCGGTGTATCACCTATTCAGATTATTTCAGTTGCAACATCAGTTATTCCGTTCATCGAACACGACGATGCTAACCGTGCCTTGATGGGTTCAAACATGCAACGTCAAGCAGTTCCGCTCTTGATTACGGACAGACCTGTTGTTGGTACCGGTCTTGAAAAGAGAGCCGCAAAAGACTCAGGTATGGTTGTCGTAACTGAAGTTGACGGTGTTGTTGACAGAGTTGTCGGTGAAGAAGTTACAATTAAAGATAATGCCGGCAAACTTCACAGATATCAATTAATGAAATATGTAAGAAGTAACCAAGACACTTGTATCAACCAAAAACCGATTGTTAAAGTCGGACAAGTTGTTAAGGCGGGCGATGTTCTTGCTGACGGTGCTTCAACTCACTTCGGTGAACTTTCATTAGGTAAAAACATTCTTGCGGCATATATGCCGTGGGAAGGCTATAACTTTGAAGATGCTATCTTGATTTCTGAAAGATTGGTTCAAGATGACGTCTTCACTTCAGTCCACATTGAAAAATTGGAAATTGACGCACGTCAAACAAAATTGGGACCTGAAGAAATTACAAGAGAAGTTCCTAACGTTTCTGAAGATTCACTTCGTCACTTGGACGAAAGAGGTATCGTCAGAATCGGTGCGAGAGTATATGCTGATGATATTTTGGTCGGTAAAGTTACTCCGAAAGGCGAATCGGAACACCCGCCGGAAGAAAAATTGCTCCGTGCAATCTTTGCTGAAAAAGCAAGAGATGTAAAAGACAATTCGCTTCGTGTACCTCACGGTGAAGGCGGACGTGTTGTCGATGTCAAGGTATTTGACAGAGAAAAAGGCGATGAACTTCCGCCTGGAGCAAATACCGTAATCAGAGTTTACATCGCACAAAAACGTAAAGTTTCAGTCGGTGATAAACTTTCAGGTCGTCACGGAAACAAAGGTATCGTTTCAAGAATTCTTCCGAGAGAAGATATGCCTTTCTTGCCTGACGGAACACCTGTTGATATCGTACTTAACCCGCTCGGCGTACCTTCTCGTATGAACATCGGTCAAACTTACGAATGTTTGTTGGGCTTGGCAGCATACTTGACGGGCGAATATTATGAATCACCTTCATTTGATGAAATGTACGGTGCAAACCAATCCGAAAAAGCAACTAAAGAAGAACTTTTAAGGGGTATTAAAGAATCAGGTTGCGATTGGGTTAGAGAAGACGGTAAAGTAATCCTTATGGACGGCAGAACCGGTGAACCTTTTGACAGACCGGTTGCAGTCGGACTTATCTACTTCTTGAAACTTGTTCACTTGGTAGATGATAAGATTCACGCACGTTCAACAGGTCCTTACTCACTCGTAACACAGCAGCCTTTGGGCGGTAAAGCACAATTCGGCGGACAAAGATTCGGCGAAATGGAAGTTTGGGCACTCGAAGCATACGGTGCAGCATACGTTCTTCAAGAAATGCTTACGATTAAGTCTGATGATGTTAACGGACGTTCAAGAGCATACGAGGCAATCGTTAAGGGTGATAATATCCCGAGACCGGGTATCCCCGAATCATTCAAGGTACTCGTAAGAGAACTTCAATCAATTGGTTTGGATATCACGGTTGCTAAGAAGGGCGGCGAAGAAGTAAATCTTATGTCTGATTCTGATGACATCAGAAAAGCAGCACCTAAGAGAGTTCTTTCGGATATGGATTCCGATTTGTTGAATATCAATTTCTTTGATACGTCATCATCGTTCAAAGAATAGTAAATAAAGGAGACAATTAGTAATGTCCACAAGTATAGATTATTTTGATTATATAAGAATCAGCATCGCATCTCCCGAGAGAATTCTTAAATGGTCATACGGCGAAGTTTCAAAGCCGGAAACAATCAATTACAGAACGTTAAAACCTGAACGTGACGGTTTGTTCTGCGAAAAGATTTTTGGACCTACAAAGGATTGGGAATGTTCTTGCGGTAAATATAAAAGAATAAGACATAAAGGTATCACATGTGAAAGATGCGGCGTCGAAGTTACAGATTCAAAAGTAAGACGTCACAGAATGGGACACATTAAACTTGCTGCTCCCGTCAGCCACATTTGGTTCTTAAAGGGTATTCCGAGTTACCTCGGTTTACTCCTTGATATGACTCTTAAAGATTTGGAACAAGTCATTTATTTCAACAGTTATGTTGTAATTGATGCAGCAGATACAGAGTTCAAAAAATTCCAATTGTTGTCAGAAGAAGAATATGACGATTATATGGAAGAACACGAAGAAAGCGAACTCAGAGTCGGTATCGGTGCGGAAGCAATTAAGGAATTGCTTGGCGAAATCGTATTGTCCGATGCAGTTGCACAAATTCGTGAAGAACTCCAAGCAGCAGGCGGTTCAGTACAAAGAAAGGCTAAATTAATCAAGAGATTGAGATTGATGGAATCAATGCTCGCAAGCAACACAGATCCTACTTGGTTAATTATGGACGTTCTTCCCGTAACACCTCCGGATTTAAGACCGATGGTACAATTGGACGGCGGCAGATTTGCAACATCAGATTTGAACGACTTGTACAGACGTGTTATTAACAGAAATAACCGTTTGCAAAGATTGCTCGAAATGGGTGCTCCCGAAATCATTGTAAGAAACGAAAAACGTATGTTACAAGAAGCGGTTGATGCACTTATCGATAACGGCAGACGTGGAAGAACGGTAGTCGGTCCGAACAACAGACCTTTGAAATCATTGAGCAACATCATTGAAGGTAAGCAAGGTCGTTTTAGACAAAACCTTTTGGGTAAACGTGTTGACTACTCTGGTCGTTCCGTAATCGTTGTAGGTCCTCAATTGAGCCTCAACCAATGCGGTTTGCCGAAAGAAATGGCAATCGAACTTTTCAAACCTTTCGTAGTTAATAAACTTATCGAAAGAGGACATGTTCAAAACATTAAATCAGCGAAGAAGAAGATTGAACGTTCAGATCCGGTCATCTGGGATATTTTGGAAGAAGTTATCGACGGACACCCTGTAATGTTAAACCGTGCTCCTACTCTTCACAGATTAGGTATTCAAGCATTTGAACCGAAATTGGTTGAAGGTAGAGCAATTCAATTGCACCCGTTGGTATGTACGGCATTTAACGCCGACTTCGACGGTGACCAAATGGCTGTTCACGTTCCGTTGTCAATCGAAGCACAAGCAGAAGCAAGAATGTTGATGTTGGCAACAAACAACATTTTGGCACCTGCAACAGGTAAACCGATTATTACACCATCTCAAGATATGGTCATGGGTGTTTATTACTTGACCTTGATGAGAGAAGATATTTCGGATACATTACATTACTTCTACAACTACGATGACGCAATTTCTGCTTATGATTGCGGTGTAATCAAATTACATGAAAAGATTGTAGTTCGTGATGAAAACAATAAGAGATTTGAAACTACGGTCGGAAGAATTATCTTCAATGAAACAATCAGAAAATCTCTTTTGTCAACGTAGTTAAATTTTAAGGTGATAAAAATAATGGATACTTTAACAAATAAAAATATGAAGAAGAACGTTGAGTTCATTAATGAGCAAATGAACAAAAAATCACTTGCGAATTTATTGGCTCAAATGTATCTCGAATGGGGCGGTGCTAAGACGGCTGACCTTGCGAATAACATCAAGAATTTGGGCTATAAGTATGCAACAAAAGCAGGTGTTACAATCACAATCGCCGATCTTTCGGTTCCTCCTATCAAAAAGGATCTTTTGGAAGCGGCAGATGAAGAAATTAAAAAATCAACTCACCGTTACTTAAAAGGTGAAATTACCGAAGTTGAAAGATATACAAAGGTCATCGACACTTGGTCAGAAACGACGGCGAAACTTACTGAAAATGTTGTATCAAACTTTGACAGATTGAACTCAGTTTATATGATGGCGTTCTCAGGTGCAAGAGGTAATCTCTCGCAGGTTTCACAGTTGGTCGGTATGAGAGGCTTGATGGCTGACGCACAAGGTCAAATCATCGACTTGCCGATTAGAGCAAACTTCAAAGAAGGCTTGAGCGTTACCGAATACATCATTTCATCTTACGGTGCAAGAAAAGGTCTTGTAGATACTGCGTTGAAAACAGCAGACTCAGGTTATTTGACAAGACGTTTGGTTGACGTTGCACAAGACGTTATTGTTCGTGACGTAGATTGCGGCACGGAACGTTACATTAACATGAATCCGATTATGGACGGTGACAAAGTTATCGTTCCTTTGATTGACAGACTTTTGGGCAGAACGGTTGCTCAAGATATCGTTGATGAAAACGGAAACGTTCTTGTTGAAAAGAATACAACTCTCAACAGAGATGACGTTAAAAAGATTGCTCACCTCAATTTGAAAGAATTGAAGATGAGATCGCCTTTGACTTGTGAACTTGAATACGGCATTTGCCAAAAATGTTACGGTTGGGCGATGACAACTCAAAAGACAGTAGATGTCGGTGAAGCAATCGGTATTATCGCTGCTCAGTCAATCGGTGAACCCGGTACACAACTTACAATGAGAACATTCCACACAGGTGGTGCTGTTGCGGTCAAGGGTGCTATGAAGCACGTTGAAGCAAGTGATGATGGTGAAATTATTTCAGATATCAGAACTAAAAACGAAAGAACCAGACACGGTGATGAAGTTGTTGTTACAATCACTGAAGGCGATATCGAACTTAAGACGGAAAAGAGAACTTATAAATATCATATCCCCGGCCATTCAAAATTGATGGTTAAAAAAGGAGATAAGGTTAAAAAAGGACAACTCCTTGCAGAATACGCACCTCAAAGTGCTGTTGACAGCAACCGTTTGACAGAAAAGGCTACGAAAGATATTACATCTGATTTGTCAGGTGAAATCAGATTTGAAGACTTTGTTGCTGATGAAAAGAAAGACAGACAAGGTAACGTTTCAAGAACTGCAAACAAAAATGGTATCATTTGGGTATTGGGCGGAGATGTTTATAACCTCCCCGGCGGTTCAAAAATCCTTGTTGAAGATAAACAAAAAATCTCAACCGGTGAAAAATTGGCAGAAATCAACATCGCATCAGAACACGGCGGTGAAGTTCGAGTTAACGATTCACTCAAGGTTGAAGAAGTTAAATTTGAAGGAAAGAAAATCAAGAAGATTGTTTCAGGTAAAGAATTAACAATCGTAATTGCATCTATTCTTCCTGCAAATGCTACATTTGAATCAACTAAGAAAGAACAAATCTGGACAGTTGAAGAAACGGGCGAAAAATATATCGTTAAATCACCTATCGATACAGTTGTTGAAAACGGCATGATTATTGCAGAACTTATTGATGATGAGCACACTGTTTCATCAAGCGGTGAAATCAGATATAACGGTATTGAAGTTGATGAAAATCAAATCATCACAAAACCGGGTGAAGTTATCTTTATTCCTGACGAAATTCACCAATTGGCAGGTAAAGATTCATCATTGAAAATGGTTGAAACAGGTACATACGTTACGGCAGGTACCGAAGTTGTTAAAGATTTGTACACTAACATCGACGGTATTGTTGAAATCAGAGAATTCAATGATTGCATTCACGAAGTAGTTATCACCCCTGGTGAAATCCATACACTTTCAAGCATCAATGATTTGAAAGTTGATGAGGGTGAACTCGTTGAAGCAGGTACATTGATTGCTCCGAAAATCAAGGCAAAAGAATTGTCTATCGTAACGATTATGGATTCAGAAAGTGACAACATCGACCTCGATGATACGGCAGAAGATGTTGAACTTACACTTGATGAAGAATCAATGTCAAACAAACCTATTCAAATTTTGGTACGTCCTGTTCAAAAATTCCAAATTAATCCTAAGGAAGTATCAATTAAATTTGATTCAACAGATGAATCAATAGACATTGTTCCTGTTACACAACTTCAATACAAAGACGGTCAAAGAGTTCGTAATTACGACGGTGCGGCACTTACTAAGACAAGTTTGGTATTGCAAATGCAAGGCTATCTTGGTCACTTAAAAGGTATGGTCGAACTTGATAAGAATAACAACCTCAAAGTTGTAGTTCTTGAAACTTTGATTATCAGACGTGAAATGGAAGGACAAGCAAAGATGATGCAATCAATGCAAACAGAATTGCTTGTTGAAAACGGACAAATCATTGACTCTAAGACACCTGTTGCGAAAACGAGAGTTTTGGCAATCAAAGACGGTGTTGTAAGTTTGAATACAGATGGCGAAGACGTAAGACGTTTGCTTTTGGTATCAGATAGTTTTGAAACAACTATTCCTGTTAAGAAAGCGGCTGTTAAGAAAGGTCAATTCGTCAAGATGGATTCAGTAATTGGCGAAGACGGCGAAACAACTGATGTATCAGGTTTGGTCGTTGCAGTTGAAAAAGACGGCGTAAAAATCAGAAAAGGTCGTCCTTACTTGATTAGCCCTGGTACAATGCTTCAAATCGGAAACGGTGCATTGGTACTCCGTGGTGATATGCTTGCAACATTGGTATTTGAAAGACAAAAGACAGGCGATATCGTTCAAGGTTTGCCGAGAGTTGAAGAACTTTTGGAAGCAAGAAAACCGAAAGATTCAGCAATCGTATCAGAAATCGAAGGTAAAGCGGAAATTGTTATCGAAGATGAAGTTCCGTCATTGTACATCGTTAATGATACAGGCAGACACGAAATCAAATATCCGATTGATTCAACAATTGTTGTAAACAACGGACAAGATATCCACGTTGGTCAAGCATTGACAGGTGGTCCGATGAACCCGCACGATATCATCAGATTGAATGGTATTGAGGCTGCTCAACAATATTTGGTTGACGAAGTTCAAAGAGTTTACCGTTCGCAAGGTGTAGAAATTGCGGATAAACACGTAGAAGTTATCGTAAGACAAATGACGAAGAAAGTTAAAGTTCTTGAATCAGGCGATACGAAACTTCTCCCCGGTGAATTCCTCGAATTTAAGGAAATCGAAGCAGAAAACAAGGCAGTTGAAGAAGCAGGCGGAACACCTGCAACATACGAATCAGTCTTGTTGGGTATCACAAAGGCTTCATTGAATACCGAAAGTTTCATTTCGGCAGCATCTTTCCAAGAAACGACAAGAATCTTGACAGAAGTTGCAGTCGATGGCAAGAAGGATATGCTCAGAGGCTTGAAAGAAAACGTTATCATTGGTCGTTTGATTCCTGCAGGTACAGGTTTCTATCATCTTACTCACGCATCAGAAGAGAAAGATATGGAAGCACAAAAACGTGCAGCACAAAAGAACAATGTTCGTAAGCCTTCAGCAATTCTTGAAGAAATCGAAGGTATGTTCGGTTCTCCTGATTTCTCAGAAGAAGAATAAACATTAATAATTTAGGGGTGGTAAAATCTTTTTTACCGCCCTATTTTATGGAATAACGAAAGGAGTTCCTATGAAAAAATTTTTCATTATGATGGTTGCAATGATTATGGGCGTTAGTGTTGCAAATGCGGCAACGACAGAACAAGTCAGAACTTTTTTTAATGCTTACGTTGCGGCTTCAAACAATTTTGAAAGTAATGTTTTCACAAAATATTACGCTCAAAATCCGAAAATTATTAGAGTTGTTCAGAAGAAAGACGGTACAACGCAATCCGTTGTAGTTCCCAAAGACAGATACTTGGCTGAAGCGGCAAAAGGTCGCAATTTGGGCAAGGCGTTGAGATACAAGAACAATTACTCTAATGTCAAAATTACTCCGTACGGAAAAGATTTTAAAGTAACAGCAATGAGAAACCCGTCCCCCGGAGGAAGTTTCCCTGCTCACTTTATTATCGGTGATGTGAACGGCTCTTTAAAAATTAAAGAAGAATCAATGAACACACCCCGTCAGGAATTTTTGGGAAAATAGTCTGAAAGGTCGGTTTTATGCCGACCTTTTAAAGTTTTTATTTTAAAATCCGATAAAGGAAGTATGCCGAATAAAAGGTTTTATGAAAAATATGCTAACGCAAGTTTGAAGTTTTTTTATGGTGAGAACCATAAAAATTTTGTCTTGTCCGAATCTCCCGATTTGCAAAATGAAAAAGACAATATCGGCGTTGAAGTGACTCGAGGAATTTCGGAGTACGAGGGGCGTCTTTCAAGGCTTGCGAATGAATGTATGGAACAGAATTTGCCGCTCGATAAACGTGTTACGAGGGCAAATAAAATGTTTCGTAAAAATTTTTTGGGTATGGTGCATGAAAATTTGGGCTTTGTAATTGCCGATCCTGAAAATAATAACGATTGCGGCGAAGTTCACGTGCGTCACATCCTTGAAAAAATTAAAATTAAAACCGATAAACTCGAAAATCTTTATAAAAATTTTGAATGGAATTGTTTGTATGTTTTTGCCGAATATCCTTTGAAATCAAAACATATCTGTATTTTGGCGGACTTGTTGAGTGCCGAACAGTTAAATAAATACGACATTTATTTTATAAACGCTC
This sequence comes from uncultured Candidatus Melainabacteria bacterium, assembly GCA_934754855.1. GTDB lineage: Bacteria > Cyanobacteriota > Vampirovibrionia > Gastranaerophilales > Gastranaerophilaceae > RUG841. The sequence continues at coordinate 812 of CAKVJR010000069.1, read as the reverse complement.
TCGACAGACTTTATATTATTAATGCACGCAAAGATTTTCAGTTCCAAAAACACAGTTTTTCTGCGACAGAGCTTGGCGAATTTACTGAAAAAGGCTATAAAGACTGATGTTTTTGTGCTTCTTTTTCGATTTTTTTGATGTATTTTTTTAATTCTTTCACTTGCGACGGCTTGAGGTATTTGAATGCACCTTTTTGCAATCCTAATAGGTCAATTGAACCGTGATGAGTGCGTTTGAGCGAAATTACAGGATGTCCGATTGCATCAGCCATTTTTCTGATTTGTCTGTTCATTCCTTGTCGTAAAACAACTGTCAATACAGTGTTTCCGTCCTCAATGTCAATGACTTCCGCCTCTGCATAAGCAATTTTACCTTTTTCTATTTCGATACCTTTTGCCCAACGAATGAGGTCGTTTTGCTCGATTTTGCCTTTTACACATACTCTGTAAATTTTCGGAATTTTGACACTCGGGTGAGTCATTTTGTTGATTAAATCACCGTCATCAGTCATAATTAATAACCCTGTTGACGCTTTGTCCAACCTGCCGACAGGCTTGAGGTTTTGAACTTCTGGCGGAAGAATGTCGTAGATGGTCTTTCTGCCTTTTTCGTCACTCTTTGTCGTGATGTAACCTGCGGGCTTGTAATAGCGAATGTAAGTGTATTCTCTCACGTTCGAGATAGGTTTGCTATTTATTGTGACTTTGTCTTTTTTGCCGACTGTTGCGGAAAAATCCGTGACAACTTTGCCGTTAAGTCGAACTTTTCCTTCTTTAATTAACTCGTCAGCCTTTCGTCTTGAACATAAACCT
>CAKVJR010000068.1 GCA_934754855.1 uncultured Candidatus Melainabacteria bacterium | reverse complement strand
AATGTCAACTGAAACAACTCTTGCAGGTGACAATGTGTTAACGATGTATTCAACCGGATCGTCTGAGTATCTGACGATATCGATTTTTTCGTTTTTAAGTTCGCCGATAATTGTTTGGATACGGCTGCCACGAGGTCCGATGCAAGCACCTACGCAATCAACTTCGGGGTCATTGCTTGCAACTGCGATTTTTGTTCTGAAACCTGCTTCACGAGCGATTGATTTGATTTCAACAATACCGTCTTCAATTTCGGGAACTTCAAGTTCAAAGAGTTCTCTGACGATTTCGGCATGTGCGTGTGAAACGATGAGTTGCAATTGACGAGGAGTGTCTTTTACGTTCAAAACGAATACTCTGATTCTTGTACCTGCTTTGTAGTATTCTCCGGGGATTTGTTCTTTAGCCGGCATAACTGCTTCCGAGTTGCCGATTGAAACGATTACGTTTCTGCCTTCAACTCTTTGAATTGTACCTGTAATCAAAGTACCTTTCTTTTCCATAAATTCATCAAGAACCATTTTTCTTTCTGCTTCACGGATTCTTTGAGTCAAAACTTGTTTTGCTGATTGTGCAGCAATTCTGCCGAAGTCTTCAGGAGTTACGTCGATTTTAACTTCATCTTCCAACTCAACATCGTCGCCAAATTCTTTTGCGTCTTCAAGAGAAATTTCAGTGTCGGGATCTTCAACATTTTCAACTACGACTTTGTTTCTGAAAACACCGATTTCACAAGATTCTTCAACCAAAATTGCTTCTACGTTGGTTGCTTCTTTTGCTTTAATGTGTTTTTTGTATGCAGTAACCATTGCATCACAAACTGATGAAATAATTACTTCTTTGCTGATACCTTTTGTTTGTTCGAGTTCTTCACAAACTTCAAAGAATGTTGAACCGATTTTAATCATTTTGTTTCTCCTATAAATCCGGCGAGTATAATCTCGCACTCACAATGTTTGATGTCGGAATTTGTACCTCTTTTTTAGAGCCGTACAAAAAGACTGTTACACCTCTTACTTCATCATAATCGACAATCTTGCAAACAAACTGTTTTTCATACGTATCATCTATTCCGTTTTTGAGTTTAATTTGAATGTCTTTGCCGACAAAAATCAAGTATTCTTTATCCGATTTGAGTTTTCTTTCGACTCCGGGGGAACTTATTTCAAGGTTAAACTTGAACGGGATAAGTTCGTCCAAAAAGTCGCTCAAACTTCTCGACAAATTTTCGCAATCATCAAGAGTAATGTTTCTGTCTTTTGAATAGATATAAATTCTCAAGAACCAGCGGTGATTTTCTTTTGAAAAATCGATTTCAACAGGGATTACGCCAAATCTCATCGCCGTATTTTCCACAAGAGGAACAAGTTTATCAACAATTTCTTTCTTGTTAAAATGTTCGTATTGAGGTTTTTCTTCTTGAGATTTTTTGTAATTTTTCATAGCAAAATCCTACGTTTTGTTGAATATCCGTTACTCTTAAAAAACAAAAATCCGTTAAGAATAAAAAAAGAAACGGCAAGCCGTTTCCTCTTTGGATACCACGATAATAACACACAAGTATCAAAAAGTAAAACAAATGTAACGAAAAATAACTAATTGAGCGTAATATATTTTTCGACGATGTCCAAAAGTTCTTTCAATCGTGCTTTATCGTGCAAATAGCAATACCCGATTAAGACCTCAAATTCGGTTGCCGTGCGGTGCAAATTTCTGTTAATCCGTCTGACAGTTGAGGTTTTGATGTTTCCTGCACGTCTTATGAGTTCAAGTTCGTCTTCTGTCAAAAATTCTTTCAATTTTTCCAAAAGTTCGCTCTGAAATGACGCATTTACAAAGGAAACAGTTATTTCGTGGAGTTTTTTCAAATTCTCCGTCATAAAAATCGTCCGTTCCCGAACAAAAAGTTCCCAAAGAGCGTCCCCGATATGAGCATAATTTTTAATATTAAGTTCTTTCATAAAATAATTATACTATAATAGAAATGTATAAAAAGCATGGAAAAGTTATGAGAATTTTATTAATTACAGATTTATACCCGATTGAAAATAGCGGTGAGCCGCTCGTAATCAAGGATTTTGCCAAATATTGGCAGGAAGAAGGACATATCGTTGATGTAATAAGACCGAATTTTTTGTTGAACACAAAAATCAGGCATAAAAAAATCTTCAAGGACGGTGTGTATTTTGAGGACAACATCAAAATTATGAACGTGAATTACGTTACCCCGTTCCTTTTTGATGTCACGAAAAAATTGCCGAAAGATTTTGCAATCGGAAATTACAACCTCGTGATTAGCCACATGCCGTCGGGTTCTATGTTTGCGATGAAATTAATCGGCAAATGTGCCGGAATCCCTTATGTCGCATCTGTTCACAATTCGGACATAACTGTTTTGACAAAACCTTTATACAAAAAATTCTTCGCTCCTGCCCTCAAAAAAGCGTATAAACGGGCAGATGCAATTGCCGCAAGAAGCAGTGTTCTCGCCGACAAAATCAAAGAAATTTCTCCCTATGCGGAATACAAAACCTTTGTCGCTGCATCGGGCATTAACAAGGATATTATTGACCCTTTGGAATTGTTTGAGAAAAAAGCGGGACATCGTGGGGAGCCGTATGTGATTTCGACTGTTGCAAAATTAATTAAGCGAAAAAATGTCGATATCCTCATAAATGCCGTTGCTAACGCTCATTTGGGCAATTATGTTTTGCGAATTATGGGCGATGGCGAGGAAATGCAAAATCTTAAAAATCTCGTAAAACAACTCGATATTGAGGATAATGTCGAATTTACGGGAAATATCCCGAATGATGAGGTTTTGAGAAATCTCACCGCTTCTGATTTGTTTGTTCTTGTCAGTGAGGGAGAAACGTTCGGCATGGCGTATCTTGAAGCCGCTGCAAGGGCGAATATCGTTGTTGCGACGAGAAATGACGGCATCGACGGACTTATCCGAAACGGTGAAAATGGTTTCACCTGTGATGCAGACGCTGATACACTTTCGATTTTGTTGGAAAGAATTTATAATATGCCTCGTGAAGACGTCCGCAAAATGCTTTTGACGAGAAGATGTGAACTGCTCGAAGACAGCGACAGAACATTGAGCAAAAAATATCTTGATACGGCATTGAAAATCATCGGGGCATAATTTTTAAAAATTTTTAAATAAAAAAGCAGAGCGATTTTTCACTCTGCTTTTCGTTTGTTTATTGATAATTACAGACCTTTTCTATAAACGGGGAGCAAGATAATTATGCAAAGGAATGCAGAAATTATCCAGAACCACAATGCTGATTGCCAACCGAAATTGTCGATAAAGTAGCCTGTTCCGATACCTGAAATCATTGCACCCAAGTAACCGAAAATTCCGCAAAATCCTGTTGCGGCTGCTGCAACTTTTTTCGATGAAGATTCAACCGCACAAAGTCCGCCGATGAAAATTAACGGGCCTGCCGTGAACAAGCCGATGCCTGAGAGGCAAACGTAGTCGATAATTGTCGATAACAATGTATCGCCCGAATTATACATCAATCCGAACAAGCAAACGATTAAGCCGACACAGAAGAAAATATTGACGGGCATTCTTCTTCCCTGAAACATTTTATCGGACATAACACCTGCCAAAAGCACACCCGCAATACCGAATAACGGTAAGAAGGTTTGTTTTTGTGTTGCGACGGCAAGTGAGTTGCCTTTGAAGTCAACCAAATACTTGATAATCCAATCTTCTGTTCCGTATCTGAAAATATATACGAAAATAAAAGAGAGAACCAATGTCCACATAATCGGGTTGAAGAAGATGTGTTTTTTCAAAATCTCAAAATAAGAAAGTTTGTCGTCTTCCTCTTCTGCTTCTTGAACAGATTTATCTACGCCCGAATATTCGTCAACTTCAGGTAAACCCATTGTTTGCGGTTTATCGTGCATTGATTTTGCAATGTAAATTGAGGATAACAAACACAAAATTCCGGGGACGATAAACGCTGATTGCCAGCCGTAGCGAGGAATTAACCAACCTGCGAGCAAGAATACCAAGCATGTTCCCAATTGGTGTGATGCTGCCCAAATTGACCAAACCGTTCCTCTTTCTTTATTTGACCACCAGAATGTCAAAACTTTTGCACAGATAGGAAATCCCGCTGATTGGAACCAACCGTTGACACCCCAAAAGAACGACATTAACAACAACAATGCCGATTGTCCCATAAATTGGACATCAGGAGCAAAAACTAACGGGCTGAGTGCAAATAAAATGTTCGTAATTGCAGAAATTACAAGCGAAATAACCATAAATCTGTTAGCGTCCGCCTTATCTGCGAGCATTCCGTTTATGAATTTTCCGATTGCGTATGAAAAATATAATGCACTGCCCAAAATACCGAGTTCTACGTTTGTGAAACCTAAATCTGAACTTAATACAGGTAATGCAACCGAAATGTTTTTTCTTGTTAAATAAAATACCGTATAACCGATGAAACAAGTTGAGAATATGTCAATTCTACCCTTTTTATAGGCTTTTTTGACCTCTTCTTCACTCATTGTTACGGGAATATCTTTCGGTGCTGCGTAATAATCAATGATTTTCTTAAACATAGTTTTCCATCTTTTTCTTTTTTGTAAACAACGAAATTATAATATAAAAAATATAAAATTAAAAATTAAAGTGTTTGGCATAAAATTTTGTTACGGCAATGTCGTTGCTTTTGGGCATCTGATTATTTTTTTTCGTTCATCATTGTGGCAGGTGCCTGTAAAAAATAATCGTGTTCGATTTTAGGCTTTTCGCCCTCCGTAACTATCCAAAATGATTTTAATTTTCTCCCTTTGTCATTATTTTCGGAAACGATATGCAAATCATTATCCTTAAAATCCAATGATACCGAGCCGCCGCCGTCATAAGCCATTGCTTTTTCAAAACCTGCCGCTTTCATAATGTCCGATGCTTCAGGTAATGAAATCGGGTGCTCGTTTGTTGCAACCACAAAATATACATTGTTGTTTTTAATTCCGACGAGCGTTCTTGCGTATTTTGATAACGATGAAGAACGTTGCTCAATCGTTCCATCAGGTCGTGTTAAGACAAAAAATTCTTCTTCTAATCTTAAATCGGGTACAAGTCCCGGACCGCCCTGAATTGCGTGTAAAAGCGTATATCCGTTCGGTACAGGGTCGTTATGCAATGCAATATCGTATTTTAAATTTCCTTTTTCTGTATGTTTTAAAACCCTGAGTTCGCTTCTGTTGAAAATCTTTTCTAAGTAAGGTTGAAGATGTTTGTTGTTAACCAAGTTTTTGTTATTATTCGGATTTAAAATTAACTTACCGTCTTTTGTTAAATAAGATGTGGTTTGATGATTTTTGGGGTCAAAAAAGCCTGCATTTATAACCAATCTTGCCCCTGTTTCTTCCATAACATCTTTGTTTGTCGTCAAATTTACAACGTAATGTGGCTTCAATTCGCCCGTCAATTTCGATGTGTTGATTTTTATCGTGTAAATTCCGTCAACATAAGCAGAGGAAATATCAGGTTCAATATGAATATGCTGTTTTTTTATCTCTGTTGCATTTCCTCTTTCTGTTTTGGGTGAAGAGTATTGTTTTTGTTCATTTTGAAGAACTTTTTTGTTTTGGTGCATAGCAAGTTCGGCTGCATTGACCGAAATTGTCGCAGTCAAAAATATTGAGAATACTAAAAAAAGTTTTTTCTTCATTGATTTTCCTTATTATAAATCTTTATGTTTTTTAAGAACTTTGATTGAAATTAATAAAATAATCGGAGCGATAAATGCCGTGATTACGGGCGGAATTACTCCTTTTTCAGCCATTAAATCCAAAAACGGCATTGTTATGTAATATAAAAATATTGTCAAAACCGCAAGCGTGAAACCTATCAATCTTTGTTCACGAGGCTTTGAAAAACCAAGCAATGCACCGAATACGACGAATAAAATTGTCATCAAAACTTGCGAATGACGGCTCAAATATTTGTGCAACATCGAACGATACTCGTCGTCCATCGATTCTTGTTTCAAAAGTTTAACGTAACGCTTAAGTTCGGCGTTTGTCATTTCTCTGTCACGTTTTACGGAAGATTTCATCAACTCGTAAGCGTTTCTTCCTCTTTCGCCGTCCAAAATAAGCGTATTGTGTTCTTTTCCGACTTCGTGGTAAATTCCGTCAGACGTAATTTTATAGACTGTGGCTTCGTTTATTCTCCAAGAATTGTCTTTTTCGTTAAATCTGACATAATCAGACATTCTGATGGTTTTCAAAAGGCTGCCGCCTTGTTTTTCCACATCAGGGTTAAAATCCAAAACAACAACATCGTTAATTGAATAATTTACAAACTCGGGAACGATGATGATTTTTTCCATTTTATCTTCGTTATCTTTTGTCGGGAAAACGAAGTGTGTGACTTTTGTTGACGCCTTGTGTTTCATGCTGTAAGTACATTCTGTAAAAGGAATCAAGCGGTCACGAACGAAAAAGACCAATCCTGATGTTAAAACTCCGAAAACCAATAATGATGCGATAATTCTGTAAAATGACGCACCGCATGCCCGCAAAATTGTCATTTCGGAATCTTTACTCAACTTGTCGAAAGTGAATAGTGTTCCTAAGAAAACGCCGACGGAGAGTGCATTTGCCAAGATTTTCGGAATTTCGCATAAAATAACATTTATGCCGTATTCCAAGGTATATTGACCGTTCATAACCCTCTCTACCGTATTTTTGAGGGTTTCGGGGGCAATCCAAATAATTCCGAACAGCAAAATGCAGACTAAAGTAGCCTTAAAAACCTGTGAAAAAATGTATCTGTCTATAATTTTAATTTTAAACATTACAGACTGAAATCCTTTCCAAGGTAGAATTGCTTAGCGACGGGGTTTTCCGCAACTTCGGCACTTGAGCCTTGAATTTTAATTTTTCCGTCAAAAATAATATATGCACGGTCTGTGATAGAAAGCGTCGCTTTCGGGTTGTGGTCGGTAATTAAGACGCCTAAACCTTTTTCTTCTGACAAACGTCTGATGTTGTCTTTAATTTCGCCGATTGCGATAGGGTCAATCCCTGTAAACGGTTCGTCCAAGAGGATAAATTCCGGACTTGCCGCCAATGCTCTTGCGAGTTCCGCACGACGTCTTTCACCGCCGGAGAGAGCCACTGCATCAGTGTTTCTCAACTTTTTAATACCAAATTCATCAAGCAAAACTTCAAGTTTGTCTTCTTTTTCATCGGGTGTCAATTTGTCGTTAATTTGAAGAACAAGTCTGATATTTTCTTCGACTGTTAATTTTCTGAAAATTGACGCTTCTTGCGGAAGATAACCGATTCCCAATTTTGCACGCTTGTCCATTGTTAAGTCAGTAAGGTCTTTATCATCGAGAAAAACCTTGCCGCCATTGGGTTTCACAAGTCCGACAACCATATAAAAAGTGGTTGTTTTTCCTGCTCCGTTAGGACCTAAAAGTCCAACAACTTCTGATTTATTGACGGTAAAACTGTTATGGTCAACGACCGTTCTGTCGCCATAAATTTTAACAAGGTTTTCTGCCTTAATTTGCATAAATCCTCCTACTTTAAAATAATTATATCAAAAACAGTCTGATATGCGAAATTTTTTTCAAAACATAACAAATTTGCCGATTTACAGATGTTAATTTATACTTAAAATATGTACGGATATTATAAAAAATATGTTCCTTATTTGTTTATTTTGCCTGCGGCAGTAATTTTGGTACTGTTTTTTTTCATACCGTTTATTGAAACGGTTGTGTTAAGTTTTCGTGATTATTCGACGAATTTATACGCACCCGATTTTGTCGGTTTGGATAATTATGTTGCTCTTTTAAAGTCTAAAGAATTTTATTTGGTAATTTGGAACACTTTTTTATATGTCGTCGGAGCGGTGCCGATTTTGGCTACGGTACCGTTGGTTTTGGCAATTTTGATTAATCAGAAAATCAGATGTTTGAATTTATATAAAATATTAATTTATTTGCCTGTAATTATCTCGATTGTCGTTGTGGCAATTGCGTTTAAGTGGTTGTATGCGACGCAGGGGATTTTGAATTATTTTGCGGAGTTGTTCAAAATTGCTCCGATTGATTGGCTGACATCGCCCGATGTTGCGATTTGGTCCGTTATAATAGTCACTATTTATAAGGGAATCGGCTATTATATGATGATTTATCTGTCCGCTTTAATCGGTGCTCCGAAGGATTTGCTCGAGGCGGCGGAAGTTGACGGTGCGGGGTTAATTCAAAAACATTTGAATGTTACAATCCCGTATCTTATGCCGACAATTGCCCTTGTCGTAACTGTTTCGACGATTTCTGCATTGAAAGTTTTTGCTGAAATTTATGTCATGACTCGTGGCGGTCCATTGGATTCAACAAAAACAATTGTATATTATATTTATGAACGAGCATTTGAAAACCTTGATTTGTCAATGGCTTCGGCTGCATCGGTTGTCCTTTTGATAATCGTTATGGTCTTTTCGGCATTGAATATTTTGGTTTTTGAAAAAGGAAAGTACGAACCGTAATGAACAAACATACGAAAGGTTTTTTATCTCATTTAATTTTGATATCGGTATCGATTTTGTCGATATTTCCTTTTTTGTGGCTTGTTTCTACCGCTTTGAAAGGTCAGAGCGAAAACATTTTTCAATATCCGCCCGAATTTATGCCAAAATTTCCGACTTTTGAAAATTTTGTCGGTGTTTGGCATCAGATTGATTTTATCGGATATTTTGTTAACAGTTTGATTGTTGCGGGTTTTACGGTCGTTTTGAACGTTATTTTTTCCGCTCTTGCCGCTTATCCGTTGGCAAGAATGAATTTTAAAGGTAAAAATTTGATTTTTTACTTGATTTTGGCAACAATTATGGTTCCGTTTCAGGCGATTATGCTGCCGATTTATTTGATTGTTTTGAAATTAAATATGGTTGATTCCGTGTCGCATTTTGCGGGTTATGTCGGTTTAATTTTGCCTTTTGCCGTAAATGCGTTTGGTATTTTCCTTATGCGGCAAGCGTTTATGGCGGTTCCGAAAGAACTTGAAGAGGCTGCTTTCGCTGACGGTTGCAATATTTTTCAAATTTGGTGGAAAATTTTATTGCCGTGCGTTGCCCCGACATGTGCTGTTTTGGCGGTATTTACTTTCATCGGCTCGTGGGGAGAATTTCTTTGGCCGAGTATCGTTTTGACGGATAAATCGCTTTATACTTTGCCTGTCGGAATTAACGATTTACAGGGCATGTTTAGTGCAAATTGGCGTTATATTGCGGCAGGGTCTATTATTTCCGTCGTTCCGATTGTGATTTTCTTCCTCGCTATGCAAAGATATTTTATCGCAGGTCACAACGACGGTGCGGTTAAAGGTTAACTTTAATTTTTTGAATTGTTAAGATTGTAACGGAAAAATCTTTTTTAATTTTAATTGTAAAAATTTTGGAATATAAAAAGCATGTAAAACATGCATGGTGACATGGTTTTGGGAATGTTAAGCATGTAAAAG
>CAKVJR010000067.1 GCA_934754855.1 uncultured Candidatus Melainabacteria bacterium | reverse complement strand
ACCATAAACAAGACTGCCAGACGGAATAATTTTATCCCCAACACGAACATCATCTTTCAATGTCGCCGACAATCTATCTTGTGCATCAAGACTCGAAGTGCTAACTGACGACTGCAATAACACTAATAGTGTTACACCCGACGGGAGAGTATTCCCTTGTATAAAATTATTTTGGTTAACGGAAACAGTACCTTGTTTCAAATTCTCAGTCTGTTGTTTTTGAATGTTTTTAGAAACATTTTCAACCCTGTAACCGTTGTTATTATAGGTATTTTGGTTATTATTGATACCTGTTACCAACCCTGCATCATACTTCGCCTGAGCCTCATCGCTAAAATCATAACCATTGATAACACTATTTGTGTTTTTACTTACAGTTACTGAGTTTTGGTTATCTAAAAAATCCTCAGCAGATTCCTTTTGTTCGTTATATCTTTTTTCAAAATCTTTTATGATTTTTTCGGCATCTTGTTTTTTTAATTTTTGAAGAGTTGAGGAACGCTCGACAGAATACTTCAAATTATTCTTCTTAAATCGAATTTTTAAATCTTTCTGAACATTTGATTTATCGCTCGGAGAATATAGGAAAAAGCATACGTCATCGGCATTTTTCTCATACAAAGCAATCCAAAAATCGTCCTTTTGCGAAGAAACAACTACAAAAGAATAATCGGAATTACTCGAAACTTCGGGCATATTAGTTTGTCTTGCATAAAATTCCACCACATTTTTAACTCTATTTGTGTCAGAATTTTTGACATTCAAAAGCCACGAAGTTTCTTTCGCCAAGGCAGGCAAAGAATTTGCCCAAAACAACAGTGTTATTAAAAAACAAGAAAATATTTTTTTTAAAAACATAGACCTCATGACCTTTGTAACCAAGTACAATGATATCAGATTTATTACTCGATTACAAAAAATATAACGAAAAAATCTTAAAAAAGTTCAAAATTATCTTGACGAGCCGCCATATAGCAAATACAATCAAATAAATGCCGAAGTGGCGAAATGGTAGACGCACACGTTTCAGGTGCGTGCGAAGAAATTCATAAGGGTTCGAGTCCCTTCTTCGGCATTATTTATGAGAAAAGTATGAAAAACAGCAACGAATTAACCGATTTATTAAAAAAATTAAAAAACGGATACTCGGCAGAAACACTGAAAGCAGAGGCTTTTGAAGATTTAACGAGAGAAGATGTCATTAATTTAAAAGAACTTGCCGACGAAGCAGAAATGGGCTTTACCCTAAAAGTCGGAGGTTCTGAAGCGTATCGTGACACGAAATTCGCAAAAGAAATCGGCATAAAAAAACTCGTTGTGCCTATGATTGAGTCGGCATACGCCCTTGAAAAATTTATAACAGTCGTTGAAGAAGTGTATCACGACAATGAATTTCCCGAAATTTATGCAAACATTGAAACTTTCAACGGTGCGGCTCTTTTGGACGAAATTTTAAATGCAGAAAATTGCCAAAGAATGAGCGGAATAATTTTCGGAAGAACAGATATGTGCGGTTCTCTCGGCTTAACCAGCCAAGACGTCGATAACGACGAAATATACCAATACGCCCTCAGCATCAGCAATCAGGTTTCAAAGTGCGGAAAGCCACTATACATCGGCGGAAGAGTATCACCCCATTCAATTTCGTTTTTCCGCAATCTGCCCTATCTCAGCGGCTTTGAAACAAAAAAAATTCTTTTTAACTCAAAAGTTTTACACTCTGATACTCCTCATGACGCAATCCTTGCCGCACTTGAGTTTGAACTCCTTTGGCTCCAATCAAAAGAACAAACCCAAAGAGATTTGAAAAGAATTGAAATAATAAAAAAACGTATAACCCGGAAATAATTTTCTAATTCTGTTAATTTCTCGTAATATATGTATTTTTTTAATAAATATGATATTATGAAAATGGAAATGAGGGTAAAATGTACTGTCCTAATTGCGGTAAAGAATATCAAGAAAATCAAAATTTTTGCAGATTTTGCGGTGCAAAATTGAACGATGACAACTCTGAAAATGATAATCTGACAAACGACGAAAAGTTTGAGGAAAATGTTTCATTGCAAGAAAATACCGTTAAAAATACAAAAAATACAGAAACTCCCGAAAAAATTAACACGGAAGAATCTGTGGATTTGACAATAAAAACCCAAGTTTCAGAGGAAAGTTACGATGAAGACACAGAAAAACCGTCTTCATTACTTTCGGAAGAAACTGATGAAAATAACACTGACGAACTCGATTCTTCAACTACCGAAGAAGATGATGAAGAACAGGAAGAAACCCTCAAAGAAGAAGTCAGCGATTTCTTTACAGATTTGAAAAACAGTTTAATAATTGAAACTCCTGAGGGCAAAAAACTTACACCGAGTGCAATAACACTATTAGTGGTATTGTTTATATTTGTCGTTTTTATGGGCAATCTTTTATGGAGTATCAATGATGCAATTCAAATTAATCCGTCTATGACGAATGAAAATGCACTTATGAACATACCTAATGACAACGAAGACGGTGCATACACACAAACCCCCGAACCTACGGAAGAAGAAAACACAGAAGAAGAACAGCAAGAAAGCCAAGAAGAGGAACCGACTTTTGCCGAACAACCTCAACAATTTGAAGAACCTCCGCTCGTTCCCATCGAAGAAGTAAGACAAAGAGAACAACAATATCCTGAGCCTGAAATTCCTGAACCGCAAGAGTTTACTGACGCTCCCGAGCATTAATAATATTCAAAAAAAAGCCGTCTTGAAGAAAAATCCCCAAGACGACCGTCACAACATCTTTTTTAGTTTTTAGTTTTTAAATTCCTTATTCAATTTTTTCGTGACAAAAATTGCGGAAACGAAATAAAATGCAGTCAAGAACAACAGCCACAAAGCATTTCCCGTTATTTGCGAAAACATTGCACCTTGGACATTAACTTTCGTAATCCCCTCAATTGCAGAAGTTGCAGGAACAAACATTGCCCCCAAATTAATCAATTGAGGGATAGATTCTTTCGGCCAAATTAACCCTGGAAGAAATATAAAGACAAGCGAGGTTACAACCAAAATCATCAAAGATGACTCCCTCGTTCTGAAACAATACGAAAGAACTTGTGCAAAAAATACCGCAGAATAAAGCATTAAGGTGTATAACACAAATAGTGGCAACACATTATAACTCATCGGATATCGGCACAATGCGGGGCAAATCAGGAAAATAAACGCACCGTACAACAGGTATAACAGAACATAAAAAGTTGCTCTTGCAAACAAAATAAACGGAATATCTTTATCATTTTTGCAAAATCTTATTCGTTTTTCGTTCCGAGTTCCTTGCAACATGCCGAATGCCACTATTAGTGTTTGATGCAAAATCATAATCAAAATAACAGGATAAACATAAGTTTCATACCCGCCTGCAGGGTTATACAAAGGAATCTGAACAAACTGAAAAGGCTGTTTCAAAGCAATTGCCGTTTGTTTCGGCACGCCCATTTTGACAAGCCGTCCGATTTCAACCCTTGTCCCCATTTCAAGTGCAGTTTGCATAACACCCGTATAAATTGCCTTATAAATAATCATATAGGCAGAATCGACGTAAAGTGACAAATTGACTTGCTTTCCACGATAAATATCTTTTTGAAAATCCTTCGGAATTATAGCAAAGCCCGAAATTTTGCCCTCATGAAATTTTTTCTCAGCCTCATTCAAACTTGAAACTTTTTCAACGACATTAACATAATCCGTTACATCAAGATTTCTGACAAATTCTCTTGAAATCGAAGTTTGGTCAAAATCAACAACTCCGAACGGGACTTCCTTAACCACCTCATTTGCGTAGGGAACCGCATAAAACAACGAATAGAAAATAACCCCGATGACCATTACCAAAATAACGCCTTGGTCATTAAGAAAGGTTTTAAATTCATTTTTAACGATATCGAAAAACTTTTTCATTCCTGATACCACCTTTTTTCGTCGAGAGCAAGTTTTTTTAGTCTAAACAATGCCAAAAATCCAAGCATAGCAAGGATAATCATTCCGAGCAAATGTTTCAAATCATACACAACAGGGAAATTTCTAAATGTCTGATCAAGCATAATTTGAATCCAATAAAATAACGGCATTATAGAGCCGTAAATCTTTGCAAACAAAGGCATTGACATTGCAGGGAAAGTTACTCCCGCAAACGCAAAACCCATTGCGACATAAAACGCTGAATTGCTCAGGCAATATCTGAAATTTCCGTTTATTGAAATAAAAATAATGCCGACAGCAAAACAGGAAATCATAAAAATTATAGACGAAATAACCGCCATCAGTACATTTCCACCAAACAAAACGCCGAAAAGTCCATAATACACAAATGCCAAAATTGCCAAAACTGACAAAAATATCAGCATATACGGTGTCCATTTACCTAAAACTGCCGTCAATATTGAATTATCAGCGACATTAAGCCATTCTTTTGTCGTTCCGTATTTAAACTCGGTTCCGATAGCATAAACCGATATCATAACCATATTGATTTGCAAAATATGTCCAAACGCAATCAACGCAAGAAAATAAAGGTAATTAAAATAAGGGTTTGAATTAATATGGTCAACAATTGCAATCGGGTTCGCCTGAGCAATAGCCATTTCCATTGGCATTCCTTTTTTATTGCGAATTTTCGCATCAAGCCCGACAACCATACTTTGCAACATTGCACTGACGTCTTTTGTGATAATTCCGCCGATTAAAATCCGCTGATTATTATAGTAATACATCAATTGCGGTTGTTTTAAGCGATAAATATCACGCTGAAAATTCTTCGGAATTGCAATAAATCCGTAGATTTTACCCTCGGTCAACAAGTCTTGTCCCTCTTTAAAACTCGTTACCTGATATTTAACTTTGCAAGATTGTAATGTGTTCAAATTTCTGACAAAAACCCTCGAAAGTTCCGAATGGTCCGCATTATAGACTCCAATCGGCAAATCGACAGGTGTTCCTTTCGCAAAAACCAAACACATCAAAAGGCACATAGAAAGCGGTATGACAAGGGAAACAACCCACCCTAACGGGCGAGCAAAAATTCTTTCTATTTCCCTTTTCACTACTTCAAAATATGCCATTATTTTAATTTTTTCCAATCAAATGTTGCACTCATGCCCGCTCTGAGGTCGTTTTGAGGTTCTGTCGGAACGGCACGAACTTCAAATGTTTTCATATCAAAATCGCCTTTAGCCTTTGTAGCACGCCAATTTGCGAAATTACCCATAACAGAAATATAATTAACTTTTACCTTAACGGGATTTTCCCCGACTGCGGGAATATTTACCTCAAATTCCGTACCGTTTTTGATTTTCGAGAGCAAATCCTCACGAAGATTAAACGTAATCCAACAATCATTATTATCGACAATCGTGACAATCGGAGAGCCTGCACCAACGAGTTCGCCCTCTTCGACCGTAATTTCCGTCACAACGCCGTCAATCGGAGATACAATTTTATTTTCTTTCAAGTACGAAGAAACCTCTGAATTTGCCCCTCTTGCACGTTTCACATTCGCTGCTGCCGACATCTTATCTTCCTTTTGTGCCCCGTTTACGAGCATTGTATATTGTTCTTTTGCAGCCTGATATTTTGCGGTTGCCTCATCTAATTTTTGAGTCGGAATGACACCCTCATTATGCAAACGGTTCATTCGTTCATAAGTCTTTTTCGCAACATCGAAATTTGCTTTAGCCATTCCGATTTGCTCTTCTCTTGTACCGTTATTGACTTTTGCCTGTTGAGCCATTGCAAGTGCCAACATCGCATCTGCCTGTTCAGCCTTTGCGTTAATTTCCGGTGTATCAAGTTCAATCAACACATCGCCTTTTTTGACAGTATCGCCTTTTTGAACGTTAATTTTCAAAACTCTGCCGACGACTTTTGATGACAAATCAACAGTTTTCGTATCAACTTCACCCTGCAAAATCAACGTATTTGCCTGATTATAAGCGTACATTCCACAACCTGCAAACAACGCCGCAACAATTATTAAAACCAAGATTGTAATTTTCTTCTTCATATCAACCTCACATATTTGCCTTATTTGAATTAGAAATGTAATTCAAAATTTCATCAGTATCGCCGTTCGTTTTGAGCAAATCTGCCAACGTTACGTCGTAATTATAAATAGAATTTAAACGCTCAATTTTAACCTTTAATAGCATCATTTGGGCGTCCGTAACCTGCAATGATGTTCCAAAACCTTCTTTAAACGAAAGGTTTGCAACCCTCAAAGATTCTTCAGCCGTTTCAAGAGATTTAACCGCTGAATCATAATTTTCTTTATACTTCATAAGTTCCTGATATTGTTTTGTGACAAGGCATTCGATGTTATATCTTGCATCTTCAATCTCATAGTCAACACTCTTGCGTTCAGCCTTCGCCGCACGAACATTGTTAGTTCTCGCAAATCCGTCAAACAAAATCATATTTGCACTGCCGCCGATTGCCCCTCTCGGTATCGTTTCCGACAAATTACTTGCTGCTGCAATATCCATTGCAAAAAGAGAAACCGTCGGCATATAATCCGCAACTTTTGCATGATATTTTGCGTTCATAATTTTTCTTTTTTCTGCCAACTGTTTAAGTTTGGGGTTGTTCTCCAACGCATTTGCTTTCATAGCGTCAACATCAACCGCCGTTTCATCGTAAACAAAAAGCAGTGATGCAGGCTCAATTCTGACCTCTTTCAAGTCAACATCTTGTGCCTTAATAAGCGTTTTCAAACCTTCTTCGACTATATTAATATCACGAAGCGATGCCTTATAATCCCTTTCGGCATCTGCATAAGCAACTTCTGCATGCAATCTTTCCGCCTTAGATATCACGCCCTCTTTTTCCAAAAGTCTTGCATCTTTAACGTGCTTTTCAATACATTCAGCCGTTTGTCTGCGAACTTCCGCAACATCTCTTGCCAATCTCAAGCCGTAATATCTTTTGACCAATTCAACCGTCAAATCGTCCTTAATATCACGATATTTTGCATTTGACGCTTCGTATTTTGCCCTTGCGGCAGCGTGATTTGAGAGCAACTTTCCGCCCGTAAAAATATTCCAAACAACTCCCCCGCCAAATGTGAACAAATTTTTGTCTTGAATATGCGAAGTTATTGCAACAGGGCGACCCATAATCTTGTCGCATGTCGTCAAATTCATATCTTTTGAAAAATGCAAATACGTTGAATTCATAACAATTTTTGGCGAAAATTCACCAAGTGCGGCATTCTTCTCAAACTTAGCCTGCTTTATAATCTCATTATGTGCTTTTAACGAATTATTATTCTCAAGCATAAGTTCATATGCCTGTTCAAAACTTAAATCAACAAGGTCAACAACGCTCTTTTGAACTTCTGCCGCCATTACACTTTTGCAGGAGCAAAGCAAAATCATTATCGCTAAAAACTTCTTCATTTTACCCCCATAAAGCAAAGAAATCTCTTTAAAATCTCCGCTTTCTTTTCTTCAAAATCGTCACCTTCCGACAAAAATTGGATATATGTGCTGATGATATTGTCAAAAATATGTGCAAATAACATCGCCTCGTCCTCTTTCATCGGCTTAATTTCTGCAATATAACAAGCCATTTTATTAATGACCTTTATCATCGGGTGTTCCTGTCCTCTCGAAATGTTTTTGAGAGAAAGAAGATTATTCTTCATATAACCCTTAATCGCAGACTTATTGAGTTCAAAATATCTGAACTTCAAATCAACGCACAACGACAATTTTTCCTTCGGGTCGGTCAAATTTTTACTGTCTTCCAATAATTTTTGATAACCTTCGTCAATAATAGTCGATAACCACGCCAAAAATAAGCCCTCTTTCGACTTAAAATAGCCGTATATCGTTCCAACGCCTATACTCAATTCCTTTGCAATTTTATCAATTTGCGTCCCCTCATAACCGTAATTTTTAAAATACTCATGAGCAGTTTGCAAAATGTATTGCTTCTTTAATTCATCTACTTTTTCATTCAAATTTATCATAACAGAATATTATTCTAAATCAGAATGATATTCTATACTAAAAACACAATTCTTTACATAAAGAAACATTCTGTCAGTAAATGGACGAATTTCAGGGATTTTGTATTTTTACAAAAAAAAAACGCCACCAAAATGATGACGTTTTTTCAAAAAGTTAACCTTGAAATTATTTTACCGTTCTAAGGTATCTGTAATAGTCGTTTTTCGGGTATTTATCAGCCTTAGCAATTAAATCTTCACGAGTTAAAAATTTCATACGGTAAGCAACTTCCTCAAGGCAAGCAATTTTGATGCCCTGATTTTCTTCGATTGCCTGAACATATTGGCTTGCTTGGAACATAGAATGATGAGTTCCCGTATCGAGCCACGCAAAACCTCTACCCAATTTTTCAACGGAGAGGTTACCTTTTTCGAGATAAATTCTATTCAAGTCGGTAATTTCGAGTTCGCCACGAGCAGACGGTTTAAGATTTTTAGCATATTCAACGACCTTATTGTCATAGAAATACAAACCTGTAACTGCGTAATCTGATTTAGGATTTTCAGGTTTTTCTTCAAGAGAAATTGCCTTACCGCCTTCACCAAACTCAACGACACCAAATCTTTCGGGGTCTTTAACTTTATAGCCGAAAACAGTTGCACCGCCCTCTTCATAGGTACGTTTCACAACTCGTTGGAGCATTGATGAAAAACCGCCATAGAAGATGTTATCTCCCAAAATCAACGCAACATTGTCATCGCCGATAAATTCTTCACCCAAAATAAACGCCTGAGCAAGTCCGTCGGGAGATGGCTGTTCTTTATAACTCAATTTGATACCGAATTCCGACCCGTCGCCCAAAAGTTTTTTGAAATTAGGTAAATCCTGAGGGGTAGAAATAATCAAAATTTCGTTAATCCCCGCCAACAACAACGTTGAGAGCGGATAATAAATCATCGGTTTGTCGTAAATCGGCAAAAGTTGTTTAGAAACCGTCATTGTAGTAGGGTAAAGTCTTGTGCCGGCACCGCCTGCTAAAATTATACCTTTCATTTTTATCCTTTCATCAATTACAACAAATCCGTCACGTCTTTTAAGAACGGTTGTTTTTTGTCTTTTTCGCTAAGTTTAGGTTCAAAATCGATTTCCCAATTTACGTTGATATCAGGGTCATTCCAACGAATGCCTCTGTCGTGTTCGGGTGAATATTCATTTGAACATTTATACAAAAATTCAGCCTCATCGCTCAAAACAACGAATCCGTGAGCAAAACCTTCGGGGAGATAAAGCATACACTTATTTTCCTCTGAAAGTTCTCTGCTGACCCATTTTCCAAACGTTTTTGAGCCTTTTCTTATGTCAACTGCAACATCGAGAATTTTACCTTTAACGCATCTTACCAATTTAGCCTGAGTTTTCGGTGTCATTTGATAGTGCAAACCTCTCAAAACGCCTTTGACGGATTTTGAGTGGTTGTCTTGATTAAATTCATCTTTTATACCGTTTTCGACGAACACGGATTTTTTATACGTTTCAGC
>CAKVJR010000066.1 GCA_934754855.1 uncultured Candidatus Melainabacteria bacterium | reverse complement strand
CATTAGTACCTCCAACTGTTTCAAAGAGATTATAATATAAACTTATTTAAAGAGATATTAAACTTTTATAAAAAAAACTATTTACAAATTTTTTTGCTCGTATATAATAAATGTATTGAGACATTCCTCGGTAGCTCAATGGCAGAGCATTCGGCTGTTAACCGAAGGGTTGTAGGTTCGAGTCCCACCCGAGGAGTTTCTTAAATAATGGACGCAGAAAGCGTCTTTTTTGTTATCAGAAAGAAATTTCGGCATGTCGCCACGATAACAAAAAAGCGGGTGTTCTCACACCGCAGAAAAAAAACATCCTGTGAATGTTTTTTCGAGAGGTTGGTAGCGCATCTCCCGAAGGGATTTCTTAAATAATGGGCGGTTAGCGCAGTTGGTAGCGCATCACATTGACATTGTGGGGGTCGTGGGTTCGAGTCCCGCATCGCCCACCATTTTTAGAAAAAGAGCCTTTAAAGGCTCTTTTTTCTTGCCCTGATTTAATTTTAAGAGTTCGATTATTTTTAAATGAACTTAAAAGTGTGATTTTCGTTGCGTAAAGTCCACCATTAAAAGAAAAGAGGTTTAATAACCTCTTTTTTATTATTAAACAAGACGAATGGTATTCATTAGGAAAAGTTTTTCAAATTTAAAAAGGTTAATTTTATAAATGACAATGAATGACAATATATTATTAGGGTTTTTAGTCAGTATTATCATAGAAATTATCTGTGTAATTTACTCAATTGCCTTGCAATATGCCACAAGCGATTGAATTTTTGGCACAGGCTATAAAAGGAATAAAATATTTGTATAAAAAAATAATCTGATGTTAAAATCAGATTATGAGCAATTGCAAAAGTTTTGAACCGTCAATCAATAATAATTCCAAAGTCCTTATTTTAGGCTCTATGCCCGGGGTAAGGTCCTTAAACGAGCAACAATACTATGCTCACCCGCAAAACAGATTTTGGAAAGTTATGGGAGCAATTTGTCATCAACCCGACTTGCACCTCTTCGATTATAATTTGAAATTAAAAACACTGCTCGCAAATAACATCGCTCTTCGGGACACGATAAAATCCTGCAAACGTCAAGGCAGCCTTGATTCCGATATTCAAAACGAAATCCCAAACGATATTAATGCATTATTGAAAAAATATCCCAATATAAAAACCATTTGTCTTAACGGAAACAAATCTTTTTCTTCATTTAAAAAATATTTTCCTGAATTGTTGGAAAAATACGCTTGCCACAAAATGCCATCAACAAGCCCCGCCAACGCAAGATACAACTTGCAAACCCTCATCAACGAATGGTCTTGCGTTACACAATCTGCCGTTACGAGTAGTCGTGACAAATGACAACAGAAGACCCATTTTGAATATGCTTGCCTCTGTTGATAATTACTCTTTCAGAGAAGATGCGGTAAACGATATTCAATATTCAATAAGATTAACAGAATTTACTCTTATTTAGGTAAACTGTCATAATAATCTGCCCTCGCCTGTCCTGCTTTACTTCTGAACGGGTAAATCGTACTATCGGGGGCATATTTTGAGTTTAAGTATCCGACATCACCTTTTTTTACTTCGACAAATTGATATTCTCCGTATCTGCTTATAACTTGGTCAGTTTGAGTTTCTTTTGGAGCAGAACAGTATTCGTTTAAATATTCTCTTGAGTATAGATTTAATAATTGTTGCGGATAAATTCCTTGTTTCCAATTATCACAACCACCGCTAAAAGACGGCAAACCGCAAAATAAAAATAATAATGTAATAACAATTTTTTTCATAATCACTCCGAGATATAAAACGAATGAAACTCTAAAAAGTTCATTTTCAATATAACAAATTTTTATAAGGTTTTAAAGTGTATGCTTGATTATTTTTTAACAATGGGAAATGAAAGAATTGACGACATCGGCTCACTGTCATGGACTGACGACATTGAGAATTATACGAAATTGAAATAACAAAATTTTGTTATTTCATCATTTATTTATCCTTCCGATTTTTATGTGTTCTACCACGTCAGATGTTGAAAAAATTTTCCTAATTATTTTTCTGAAGAAATTTTATAAATATTTGCGTAACTCAACAATAAATAGAGTGATATAAAATAATAGAAGTTTGAATATATCATCAATAAATATTTATTGTGAATAAAGAATATTGCACTCAAAAACAAGGCATCTACAAAAAAAGTAACAAGATAATATATCTTTGATTCTTTAAACAAAAATATTATTTTTTTAAAATTGTATATATTTATATTCTTTAAATTTTCAGAAACAAAAATGATATTAAATTTTATAAATATTAGCAAGCAATAAATAATACAAAAACAAATAAATAAACCTAAAAAGTTTACGTTTGGAATCAGCATTTCTTGCATTGTTATAATGGCAAAAGACAAAATTAAAATAACAGGTATTAATTGAAGAAGCATTCCTAACGATGAATATTTTGCTATAAGAAAATCAAAATTCGCTGTAATTTGCTTCCCGCTGAGAAACAAGTGAACAGTAGAAATTGTAACAACAAAAACAGCAAATAATCCTATAAGATTAATAAAAATACTATCGAAAAAAAATATTGATGCGTTCAATATCAAAAATAAAAAAATAAATAATAAAGAAATATTTTTAGAGCAAATAAACTTACTTATAGCATTGTGATTTTCAAAAATTTGCTTTCCGAAATTTTCAGAAACACTTTTGTTATTAACTTGTTTATTGCTGTTTTGACTATTTTCTCCTGACATAAACACCTGTTTTTTTGAATTAAATTGCTCAAAATTGAGATATTTGTAATATTTACTCAATGAAAAAATTATACAGATTTTCCTGATGATTTTCAATGATTTTATTTTTTATAATTTTCGAAGTAATTAATATTCCTAATAAAAAAACGGCAAAGAATAAATACTTGCCGTTTTTTGTTTAAATGGTACGCGTAGAGGGATTCGAACCCCCGACCTTTTGGTTCGGAGCCAATTTTAACGAGAAAAATACAATAAAATAAAGAACCGACAGGCCAATAATTAAAGGATTTTATCAAAAAGTAATTACCACTAATTACCACTAATTACCACTAATTATCTATATGTAAGTGGGGAAATAGTGGGGAAAAATTTTATTACACTTTAACCACACCCCCTATGAATATATGATTCATAATATAAAAAAGTTTTGGATGCGGTCAAATTGGAGAAATTAGGTGAAATTTTTAGGGGGGATGTCAATATAAACAGTCTTTGTATTGTTTCTATAAAAATTTTTAAGTAATGTTTCAGTTCGTGGTTTTAACAGTTTAACACATTCTCTAATGAATGCATTTATATTGTCAGAATTTTTTACTATAAGACCATCAATATAATCATTAAGGGTTTTAAGACTAACAAGGTTGTTGAGGCTTGCTAAACTTGCAAGATATTCTGAAGCAATACAAAAAATCAAAAAGTCATTCATAAATAAAAAATACGAACTAATTGTAACGGGGTGTATTTTCCTTTGCGGTTTAATTGTTTCGTCTGTTCTTATCTACTTTGCAGAAAGCGGAACAGGTGTCGAAACGTTTAAGAGCATTCCTCGCTCATTTTGGTGGGCAATAGTAACGTTTACAAGTGTCGGCTACTGTGATTCATATCCTCTGACAACTTTTGGGAAATTCGTTGCGGCATTTTCTGCGGTTATGGGCGTAGGCTTGCACGGTTTATTTATTGGAATTATCGGCTCCGCATTTATCGAGGATATTAAAAATGAGCGTTAGAAAAAAGGGCAACAAGTGGTATTGCAGGTTCCAAATTGACGGCATTCGCTATGAACGCCGTTGCATTGGGGCAACAGATGAAAAATCCGCAAAAAAATGCGAAGTTGTTATTATGTCCGAAGTAATGCACGGCAACTATAAAATCAGCCGTTCAGAGAAAAAACTCACCCTCAATGACGGAATAAAAGTTTTTCTTGAATACTCAAAAAACAAATTGTCCCATAATACTGATTTAATTCGGATAAATAAAATTATTGAGTATTTCGGAAAAAATAAGCCTCTCGAAAATATTTCTGTTGAAGATATTAATGTTTTTAAGCAAAAAATGAAATTTAAAACAGAAACAAAAACAGTCAAAAAACTTAATCCAAAATACAAAAGAGGCAACGGACAACCTAAATATTTGACCGAAGAAATTGAAGTTCAAACAGAACGTTCAAATGCAACCATTAATCGATATTGTGCAGTCATTTCAAAAATGTTTAACCTGTTAATTGCAGACGGCAAACTTGTTAAAAATCCGTGCAAGTTTTCACCAAAACTTCGAGAAAACAATTATAAAATAAGATACCTGAAAGAAGATGAACAAAAAAGACTGTTTAACTGTTTAGATGAATTTCTTTACATCAAACCTATAATTATTCTCGCTCTCTATACCGGTATGAGAAAAGGTGAAATCCTCAATTTAAAATGGTCACAAATTGATTTCAAAAATGAGTTTATTGACATATTAAAAAGTAAATCCGGAAAAGAAAGAAAAATACCAATTGCAGGCAAAGTTAAAGAAGTTCTGTCTGAATTGGGGAAGAATGGGGAAGGATTTATTTTTATAAATCCCGAAACAAATAAACCATATAATGACATTAAAAAATCTTTTTCATCTCTATTAAAAAAAGCACAAATTGAAAACTTTAGATTTCACGATTTTAGACATACTGTCGCAACTCGACTTGTCGAAAGCGGAGTTGATTTATTAATCGTCAAAGAAATTTTGGGGCATTCTAATATCGAAACAACAATGCGGTATGTGCTCTTGGTTTAATGTTATGAGATGTTTTTCTAACTGAATTTGATGAATGAAATTTGTTTTTGTTAGAAGAATTAAACGAATAATTCAAACCGAATTGGAAACCAACGCCAGTTCTGCCGCCATTTCGCATCGAAACTTGAAGATACGAATTTAATTGTTCTTTCCAAGTTTTGGTTAAGCCAACGCCATAACTAACGTAGCCATGCCGCATGCCAACACTATCTACAACAACATTTCCAGCTTTTGCACCAATATTTTCGTTTATATTAAACATATATTGTGCCGTGCCATAAAGACTCCAAGTCTTTTGTGAGAAAATAAAATTTACACCTGGGGCAAGATTTATTCCGTTCAAAGTTCCTGTATTCATGCTTATTGAGCCAAAATCAGACTTCCAATTTTGCGAACCGAACAAATTGTACGCAAACGCTGCCGTCGGTTGGACGATGAACTTTTTCGTAGCGTGAATGTTGTATGCTGTTTTGATTGCTGTGCCGACAAACCAGTTGCCTACACTATCAGAATTGCCAGAAACGCTCATATCATTAGCGTATCCGCCACCATAAACAGCCATTGAGCCGATAAAGTTTTTCTTTGACACAGTACCCATAATGCCACCTTGACCGCCATTTTGAGTAATTTTTACACCATTAAATTTCTCATTACCGCCATTGTATGCAACATAGCCTGTCGGAGTAAATTTCCAGCCTTGACCTAAATTTATCGCAGGCAAATCAGCACCGATTAATGTGCCGTAAACTACGTCATCGACTTTCAAACCATGTGTCATAGAAAGAGTTTCAAATGAAACATATGATTTTGTCCACAAACCGCCGTCATTTATCGAGGTTTGATAAGGAGCAAACAACGGCGAAGTCGAAGAGTATTTGTTTGCCGTAGCCGCTTTGTCAATCAATCTTTGGTTAGGCAAAATGAAATGATTCATCAACATATCGTCAATCAATAATTGATGATTATATGCTGACAATGTTGAAACTTGACCTCTAAAGGTTTGAGGATTAAAGTCTGATAAAGTTGCAATATAAGCACCACCACCTTGCGATACAAGGATATAATTACCTATCGGGGTCAAAATTTTCTTGTCCGTTGAAGTAAATTCTACATCAGAAATATTTTCCGCATCAAAGATTTGGAACTTAATATCTCTGTCAATCGGTGTTGAACCCACAAAGATGAAATCTGAAATATTCAACGTACCATTGCCATTTAAACTACTGATTTTAAAGGTATCTCCAACTTTATCACTCAGATTTAAGTCGACAGTAACATTATTTCTGCCATCAATTTGCATTTCAATGATATTATTCGTGTCGATTGTACCATTCATAACGTTGAGGATAGAATTTCCGCCCATTGTCAATTTGTCAGCACTGATAGTTACATTACGATCGATATGAAGTATTGAACCGCCTAAAATCGATGTTTTGCCGCCTTTAATATAACTTTCTCCAGAAATATAAAGATTTGAGTTTTTGTCAAAGATAGTTTCCCCACCTAATTGCTGTAATGCTCCGCCATTAGAAGAATTATCGACTTTTTGTATTGACAATTTTCCACCATTAACCGCAATTTTGCCATTCCATTTGTCTAACGAATCAAGGTTAAATTCAGCACCGTTATTGACATTTACAGTTGCTCCTTTTTGTATGTCAACAATAACTGCATTTTTGATTTGGCTCGGTATTTTTATATTCAAAACAGAGTCTTTAAGAAGGTTCAAACTACCTGATGATGCAACAAGGGTGCCACTTTGATTTGTGTTGTAATTTAACGTTCCGCCCTTGCCGTCAGCACCGAGGCTAATTGTTCCTTTCCAAATGTCATCATTGCCGATAGTAACTTTTCCACCTTTGATAACAAGTTCACTGTCTGGTGTAATTTCTGTTTTTACCGCATCAGAAATAACACTGCCTGAATTTATCGACAATTTGGCGTTGTTGACGAGTAATAAATTTCCACCTTCAGCAGTCAATGTTCCATTAGAATCAAATTCTTCTGATATCGTCAGATTGCCGTTGTTGAGAAGTGTTACAGTTCCTGCCCATTTGTCAGAATCGTCAAACAAACCGTCTATTTGTTTTCCATTCAAAGTGACTTTTCCGTTAGAAATAATTAAATTTGAACCATTTTCGATAGAAACTTTTGCACTCTCAAGAATTGTAGACTTGTCGTCATCAGCAGTATTTTCTGGGTCATTAAGAATTAAATTACCAGAAATCAAATTAATTGTGCCTTTTGCATCTCCAAAAACCTTGCCGTTTCCTCTGAGATTTTCTAAGTTCAAAATGCCACCACCTGCAACGAAAACAGAACCGTTCCAAGCATCATTTTCGTCTAAAGTAATCTCACTGCCAGTGATTGCGAGCAATGAATTTTTGTTTATCAAAACATCAGCAGATTTTTCAATAACGCCAGAACTTACTTTAAGTACGGATTTTTGATTTTCATCTTTACCAATAATCAAAACCGAATTATTTTTTAAAGACAAATTAATTCCAAACAAATCATCACTATCTTCAAGATACCAGTTCAAAATGCCACCGCTGATTGTGTTTGTGCCACCAAAAAATAATGCGTTAGTGCCGCTGATGGTCGTCTGCCCAGAAGTTTGTTCGAAGTTGCCTAAAAATCCAGAATTGTTGCCCGATAGGTTCAAAATACCAGTATTTATTAACGTTCCTTCGCCACTGATATTAGTTTCAATATTGTTGGCAATTATTTCTTCACCAATCTTTGTTGAGCCAAAAATCGTTGAACCATCGGCAGTTTGATAAAAATCGTTTTTGCCAGAACCGGATTTTATCGTACTGCTAATGATTGAAAGATTACTTGAGTTGAAAATCGCACCGCCGACTACGTTTGCAGAATTGTTTTCAAAATTCGACAAGACAATTTTCGTTGTTCCACTGTTGTAAATCGCACCACCTTCAAACTCCGATGTGTTGCCTGAAAAATCGGTATTTTCGACTAAAAGATTGCCTGCTTCATTGTAAATCGCACCACCACGTTTGGTTGATTCATTGTTTTTGATTGAAGAATTTACAATCGAAACAGTCGCCTTGTCACTGTCAACAAAGAGTACAGAACCGTTTCCGTCAATGTAGGCATCATTTATCGTAATATTTTTTATGTTCAAAACTGTTTCGTTTTCGGTGTCTGTTACTTTGAAGAAATTGCCTTTTTCCCCCGTCGCTTCGTTGATTACACCCGAGAGAATGTGTTTTTCTTTGTCAAAACCATTTACGTTAAATGTACCATTTTTCGTTTCGTCAAGAGACTTTTTGATATGATAAACCCTGTCATCATTTTCGGAGAATTGGAAAAATCTCTTGTTCGATGTGTCATTCATTTCGTAAAGAGTGTTGTTGTCGGCATAATTTTCAATCGCCATTTTTATTGTTTTGTCACCGTTTAAGGTGACTTTGTAAATCCATGATGTCGTTCCACCTGTGATTGCTGCATCACTGTCTGGGCTGAAGGAAATATCGCCGTTCAATACGTCTTTTTTCGTCTTATAATCGCCTCTTTGACCGTTTTCTTCACCTGTAATGTAAACATTAGAAAGGGCGATTTTTTGTTCTCCAATGTTGTTTACCGTCAGAGTGTCCGTAGATATTGTATTTTCATCATCTTTTCGGTCGATTTGTATATTAAAACTTATTTTTGAATTTTCAGTTTGCAAATTATCGAAAATATAGTCCTTAACTGAAGCGTTTGGATTTTCTTCAATAAAATTTAACACAGAATTTTTGATTTCATAAACAGTACCACCTAAAAATTCTGTATCAGATAATGAAATTGTGTTTCCAACGATAGAAATTGTGTTTGATTGACCATTGTCAACGCTTCCAAGAGTGAGATTTCCGAACAAATTATCACTGACGAACGATGCTTTTGCTCCACTTCCAATAAATTCAATCGTATTATTGTTTAATTTGCCCAAAACCGTTGTATCGATGGAGTGAGAGAGTGTTGCGTTAGAACCCAATTTTGCATTGCTATAATTTATAGCACCGCCGTTAATTTTTAATTCGCCAGAGTTGATGACTTTTTCGCCCCCGAAAATCAAATCAGAAAGGGAAACGTGAGTTACACCGCCATTTTGGACGAAAGAACCATTGAATTGAGACGCATCGGAGGACAAATTGACTTTTCCTCCGTCATTTACAAAATTACCGCTTCCAACAAGTTCTCCATTAACGTTGAAATCACCGCCATTATTGACTATTTGACCTTCGAGTGACAATTTCGAGTTAGCGTTTACAACTCCGTTATTTTGCAAGTTTTGAGTGTTTTCAAATTCGCCGTTCAAATCCAATTTGCCGAAATTATTTAAAGTTCCACAATTTGTAACTTTTCCGCCAAGTGACAATTCTCCTGTTGAAAGATTTTCAAAAATTGCAGAGGAAGAAATTGACAATTCACCAGAAATTGAGGTTGTTCTGTTGGTAGAAATTTTGTAAATCCCATCAGAAGAAAGAATTAAATCTGTTGACGTTTTGAGATTGTCAAAACTCAAGTCGAGGTGGTTGTTTTCGCCACTTGTGATAACTCCAAGGAACAAATCAGATTTTGAAAAATCAGTGTCTGTCAAAATCGCAGAAGAATTTTGAGATTTGAATTTCAAAGTTTGAGAAAGATAACTGTTCTCATTAAAGGTCAAGACAGAATTTTCAACACCTAGCGTACCAACACCTGAGATTGTGCCGATTTCCGCTTCTTTTGCAAACGTCAA
>CAKVJR010000065.1 GCA_934754855.1 uncultured Candidatus Melainabacteria bacterium | reverse complement strand
TTTCACGTCAAAGAGCGTGGGGCGTGCCTATCCCCGTATTCTATTGCGAAGATTGCGGCGAAGTTATTTGCACGGATGAGACTATCGCAAATGTTGCAAACATCTTTGAAAAAGAAAGTTCGGATGCTTGGGTAAAATACTCGGAAGAAGAACTTTTACCGAAAGGTTTTGTCTGCCCCAAATGCGGCAAAACTCACTTCCGCAAGGAAAAAGACATTATGGACGTATGGTTTGACTCAGGTGTATCGTGGAGAGCAGTTGTCGAAAAACGTCACGAAGAGTTAAATCACACCCCTGTTGATATGTATCTTGAAGGTTCTGACCAACACAGAGGCTGGTTCCAATCTTCATTGTTGACATCAGTTGCAACACAAGGAATTGCACCTTACAAACAAGTCTTAACTCACGGCTTTGTATTCGGCGAAGACGGTAGAAAGATGTCAAAATCATTGGGCAATTACATAAGACCCGACGATATTATTAAGAATTACGGCGCAGATATTTTGAGATTGTGGGCTGCATCGGTTGATTACAGAAACGATATCAAAATCGGTGATAACATCGTTAAGCAACTTTCCGAAATTTTCAAAAAAACAAGAAACACGGCAAGATTTTTGCTCGGCAACCTCTATGACTTTGACCCCGCAAAAGATTATGTCGCTTATGAAGATTTGAAACCTTTGGACAAGTTTGCTCTTCACAAGTTGAACGAACTTATCGAAAACGTAACCGAAGCGTTTGAGGCTTATGAATTTTATAAGTATTTCCAATGCTTACAAAACTTTGCGGCTGTCGATTTGAGTTCTTTCTACCTTGATATCGTAAAAGACAGACTCTATACGGCAGGTAAAAAATCGCTTTCAAGACGGGCATGTCAGACTGTTTTGTATGAAATTTGTTCGGCTTTGAACAGAATTTTGGTTCCTGTTATGCCTCACCAAGCGGAAGATATTTGGAGAAATACTCCTGTGGCACAAAAGGTTGGAAAACCCGAAAGTATCATTCTTTCTTCTTGGCCGACAGTTAACGAAAAATGGACAAACGAAGAAATCAACGCTGACTTTACCGAAATTTTGAAACTTCGTGAAACAGTAACAAAGGCTATCGAAGTTTTAAGAGCAAATAAAGTTGTCGGAAGTTCTTTGGAAGTTGCAGTTACCGTAACAGGCGAAAATACTGCATTGCTTGACAAGTATAAAGATGACTTGAAAGCATTGTTCATCACATCTCAAGCGACTGTTTCGACAGAAAAACCCGAAGATGTTTTGAGCGAACATACTGAACATGGCTTTACGGCTTGGGTTACAAAGGCGAAAGGTCAAAAATGTGCAAGATGTTGGAAGTATGCAGACCTTTGCACGGAAGAAGGATACGAAACAATTTGTCCCGACTGCCTGGAAGCAATCAAAGGCTAATTGTAAAAATAACAAAAATAAGAAAAAGGACAGTCGAAAGATTGTCCTTTTTTATATTTAGTATGGAACTTTTTTATAAACCGTGAAGTAGCAGTGATTTTTGAAATATAATTTTAAAACGTAACATGTTTCAAGGTTCATCATTTCTACGTAAGATGATGGCGGCGGTTGTTTACCGCTATCTTTAAAGACTTTTCGCCAAAAGTTTTTCCATTTTTTTGCAAAAGCCTGACCTTTTGTCAATTTCGGTTCGGGGACATATTTTTTGTAGAACATTTCTTCGACAAGTTCTCTTTTAACAACGGGGATAATATATTTGACCCGCCCGCAAGTTTTGAAGAAAACGTAATATTTTCCGTTCATTTTTCTCGGGGTAAGTTGATAATATCCCGAGTCGATTTTCATATTTTTGTAATACAAAACAACGCTTGTCCTGAAAAGCGGATAGGGCGTGTATGCGTATTTGAAATTGTCTTCATCTTCATAGGGGTCAATGTCGTGCATTAACTTCGTTCCGAACGGTTGAGAATTTTCGTATAATTCTTCCCAATCTATTTCCGCAAAACAGGGAACTTGGCAAAATAAAAACAAAGATAAAATAACTAAAAATATTTTCTTCATAATACAGTTATAATGATTTTTTTAACTAATTTCAATATTGTAAATTTATTTATTTAAAGGTATTATAGTTATGGAACATTTTAGAGGAACAATTAATGAATAATACCGCAAACCAATCAGTCAGACCGAAAACCTGTAAACGTAATGAAAATAATGTTTTAGAGGTCGGCGGTATTGAAATCCCTGAGTTGGTTAAAAAATTTGGTTCTCCACTTTTCATTTATGATTTTGAAACAATTGACAGCATAACAAAAGATTTTAAAAAAGCATTTGAAGGTCGTGACATTCACATGATGTATGCGGCGAAAGCCTTTATGACAAAAGCGATTTGCAAAATTATGCAAAAAGAAAATTTCGGGCTTGATTGCGTTTCTGCAGGTGAGTTATACACTGCTCATTCGGCGGGATTTGATATGAAAAATATCGTTTTTAACGGAAACAATAAAACTTGTGAAGAACTCCGTATAGCAATTGATTTCGGTGTTCAACTGTTTTCTGTTGACAATTTTACTGAGGCAAAAAATCTTGATAAAGTTGCAAAAGAAAAAAATGTTACGGTGAATATTTTGCTCAGAATTACCCCCGGAATTGAGTGCCATACGCACGAATATATCCAAACGGGCAATATTGATTCAAAATTCGGATTTGACTTGTTACAGGTTGAGGAAATTGTTTCACTTGTCGTAAATGATTATAAAAACCTCAATTTAGTTGGTTTGCACGCTCATTTGGGTTCTCAAATTTTTGAAACTCAAGTATATCACGATGCGGTTGAAGTTATGATGAGAGAGGCAAAACTTATTAAGGATAAGTTCGGCTTGACTCTTGATACATTCAATATCGGCGGCGGTGCAGGAATTAAATATGTCGAAAGCGATGAGCCGATTTCGATTTATAAAATTGCCGATGTCGTAAAAAATTCTTTTGATGAAAATTGTAAAAAATACGGCATTGAAAAACCTCATCTCTACATTGAACCCGGTCGCTGTATTGTAGGAACGGCGGGCATGACGGTCTATACGGTCGGAAGTTACAAAAATGTTCCGAACGGAAGAAAATATGTTGCCGTAGATGGCGGTATGGCTGATAATATTCGTCCCGCACTTTACGAAGCGGCTTACACTGCCGAAAAAGTTTACGATATTGATGTTGAAAAAGAAACAGTGACACTTGCCGGCAGATATTGCGAATCAGGCGATATTTTGATAAAAAATGTTGAGTTGCCGAAGTTGCAAGAAGGCGATTTGGTTTGTTTATACGACACAGGTGCTTATTGCTATTCAATGTCGAGCAATTACAACAGAACGTTGAAACCAGCAGTCGTTCTTGTGAAAGACGGTACTGCCGAAATTATGGTTAAACGTCAAACTTTTGAAGAACTTGTTGAAGATGATGAAATTCCGGAGATATTAAAGTAGTATGACACATTTAACACCGGACATTTTAATTTCATATTTATCAAATAATTTTCATCTTGATGCGGTGGATATTTTTCAAGTTGCGATTATCTTAATTTTTGTATTGTTCGTTTATAATCAGTACATTAAAGGGACTCACTCGGAAAAACTCGTAAAAGGTTTGATGGTGTTGATTGTTGCTTGGGCAATCAGCGAATTGTTGGTGCATTTGAATCTTACGATTTTAGGATTTTTTGTAAAAACAGTTGTCACAATTATCGTATTCAGTTTGGTTGTCGTTTTTCAGCCGGAATTGCGTAAATTTCTCGGTTATTTGGGACAAACAGGCTTTTTAAGCAGAAATTTCTTCTCAGTTAAGAAAACGACAGATACGAATGTTCGCACGGTTAAGGAAATCTTAGAGGCTGTAAAATATTGCAGCAAAATGCACGTAGGTGCTTTGATTGTTTTTGGTAAACAAGACAATGATTTTCTCTTTTCAGATGTCGGAACAAAGGTCAACGCCGATGTTTCCTGCCAATTGATTTTGACAATATTTCACCCGAATACCCCGTTGCACGACGGAGCGATGATTATTGTTGATAATAAAATTACGGCGGCAGGTGTGTTGCTTCCATTGACGGAAGATCCGAAATTGAGTTGGAAATACGGAACCCGCCACAGAGCCGCAATCGGTATGAGTGAAGCGTCTGACTGTGCTTGCCTTGTTGTTTCAGAGGAAACGGGCGATGTTTCAATTGCACTTGATGGCACTTTGAGAAAATATGAAGACATTTCTGAATTAAGAGATGATTTAACAAAAATTTTAGGTTTTGAAAACGAAACCAATAATTCACTTTTAGGTTTTAATATATTTCCGTTCAAAATCGGAAAAAGGAGATAACGGCAGATGAATGCTATTCAAAAAATCATTGACAAAAAGGCATACGGCGTAGTCAGAGTAAGTGCCCCCGAAAGAGTAATCGAAATTGCGACATCACTTTGCAAAGCGGGAGTTGATTTAATTGAAATTATTATCCAAAATCCCGAAATTCTTGATGTAATTCATTATTTGAATTCAACGGAAAAAATGACGATTATGGCGGGCGGTATAATTACACAAAGACAGGCACAGACGGCGATTAATGCTGGTGCTTCGGGGATTGTTTCTCCTGTTTTTCAAATGAATTTGGTCAGAATTTGTCAAACTCATAAATTGCCGTTAATTATGACTGCAACGACACCGAATGAGGCTTATTCCGCTTGGAAAGCAAGAACTCCGTTGATTAAGGTTTATCCGACAACTCCGATGGGCGGCGTGATGTATATTGAAGATATGCTCCGTTCAATGCCGTTCTTGAATGTAATTGCGACGGGTAATATCAAAATTGAATCCGTTTATAATTATTTGAAAGCGGGTGCCGTGGCTGTCGGTATCGGTCGTGATTTGTACGATAATCAAGATGCTGCGGGTATTGAAGAAAAAGCAAGAGAATTGATTTCCCAAGTTGAAAAATTCAAATCGGAAACACAAAATTAGTTTTGTTGAAAAATGAATGAAAAAGAACAGATTTTTGGTCTGTTCTTTTTTTATTTGTATAAATTGTCAATTTGATTTTTGTATAGTTCACAAACCTTGCGGTATTTGACTTTTAAGGTATTTGTCAAGGTGCCGTTTTCGACAGAAAATTCTTCGTCTAAAAGATAAACGTATTTTATTTTTTCGTAGTATTTGTAATATGTTTTTTTAGAAATCAAATAGTTTATGTTTTTGAGCAAAAATTCTTTAAATTTTTCATTTTTATTCGGAGAAATTTCTTCGACTGAATTTTCTTTGCACCAATTTTTGTAAGCATTTTTGTCGAGGGAAATTATGGCGGCAAGATATGGTTTTGCCTGACCGACGACTACCGATTGCTTAACAAAAGGCGAAGCGTTGATTTGGTCTTGAATAGGCGGAGCATAAACGTTGTAACCGTTCATCATAACGATAACGTCGTCAAATCTTGATAAAATAACAAGATAATCATCGGGATATGCAAATGCCAAATCGCCCGTAATCAGCCAACCGTCGGGAGTTATTGTTTTTTTTGTCGCTTCTTCATTGTTGTAATATTTTTTTAAAATTTCAGGACCTTTGAGGAGCAACAAACCTTTTTCCATTGGCGGAAGCGGCTCCATTGTGTCGGGATTTACGATTTTGAATTTTGTTTTGCTGAATGGTAAACCGACCGTGTAGGGGCGTTCCTGTTGGTCTTGAATTGTTGCATGTGTCGTTAAGCCCGTCGTTTCTGTCATTCCGTAGTGTTGCAAAAAGCGAACTCCGATTATGCTGAAAAAATCTTCCGCATTGTTGGCAAGACTTGCCGAACCGATTGCGAGTATTGTGTTATCGTCGATGAAGCGGTTGCGGATTTTTTTGTATAAGATTTTGTCTTGGAAGTTTCTGATTGAAGAGAGTGTTCGTTCGCAAAAACCGTCAAAACCTTTTGCTACGGTGTTTGTTTTTCGTTTTGCGTAGAATTTTCTTTGCAATTTCATAATTTTCATTGAAATTGCATAATTTATGTTGAACCATCTTCGGAATGATTTTCCGCAAGAATTTATGTAATCGTAATATTTTCCGAGCAAAGTCATTACGATTTTTGGGGCAAAGTGTAATAATGACGGGCGAAGTTCCGCTAATTTGTCGAAGAAGCCCGAATATGGTGTGTAGATTATTTTGCAGCCGAGAGAAAGAGCATAGAGATTGAATGTTTTGCCGCCGGCACTTGCTAACGGGAATGTTTCGAGGAATAATTCGGGGCTTTCGTTTGGCAAAATTCTTTGTATTTCTTCAACTTGGTATGCCATTCCGTAATTCACTAATACCGCACCTTTCGGCATTGAGGAAGTTCCTGATGTATAGTAGATGTAGCAAACGTCGTCGGGTTTGTTTTCGTAGTCTGAAAAATAATCTGTATTTTTGTTGAAATTTAATAATAAATCAGAAAAGTAGGTTATTTTTGAATTGTTGCGGAAACAATCGTCGTGACCTGTGAAAATAACCATTTTTTGTTCGTTTAGAAAATTGGGATTATCATTTACAAAATGTTCAATGATTTCTGGATTATCGGTGATTAACGAAGTGGAATCGCTATTTTTGAATACGTAGTCGAGTTCGTTTATACCGATTTTGGAATTTTTCGCAACACTGATTGCACCGATACAGATAACGCCCTGTTCAAGGAGTAGCCAATGCGGTGAATTTTCGGCAAAAATACAAACCTTGTCCCCTTTTGAAATTCCGAAATTTTTATAACATTCGGCGAGGTAACAAATTTCTCTGAATGCAGTTTGAAAAGTTATGTCGTTAAAGGAATTTCCGTCTGATAAAGCGACTTTGTCGGGAAATTTTTTGACGGCATCTTTCCAAATATCAAAAACTGAATTATAACCCATTTTTTCTCCAAATACTTCTGAATTATATCACATAAACAGGATTTGTGTTAATATGTGAATTTATATTGAAAATAGGTTATAAATGTCGTAATATGGGTACAGAATAGTTGAAATATGAAAATTCGGATTTTCGATAATTATGTTGAAAATGCCTCTGTAGCTCAGTTGGATAGAGCGCTTCCGTCCTAAGGAAGGCGTCGCACGTTCGAGTCGTGTCAGGGGTATTTTTGTTGAATACTTTTAGCGAACGTGCGACGCAAAATCTATACTCGGCTCCGTAAACTCGCCGTGACGTTCGAGTCGTGTCAGGGGTATTTTTGTTGCAAACTTTAACCTTTCTCATTTTGAGCAATCTCGTCAAAACGGTTAACACAAAAAATAGCAAAAGAACGAGTTAACGCTCTTTTGCTACCGATAATTTTTTTTAATTAGTATTTAATGTCTGTTACATCACGTGCATCGTCGTAAGTTTTTTGGCGGCCGTTTGTGACTCGTTGAATTGTTTTTTCGTTTTGAATTTTGTTCGTTGTGTCGTTTACCAAGTTCGCAAAATCAACATTTTCATAAACCCAATATATGCCGTAACCGATTGCAACGAGTATGATTAACTTGATTATATTTCCCATAATTTTCTCCTTTTTCTTTTCAAATAATACCATTTTTTTTGAAAAATTAACATCAAAATCATATAATT
This sequence comes from uncultured Candidatus Melainabacteria bacterium, assembly GCA_934754855.1. Classification (GTDB taxonomy): domain Bacteria; phylum Cyanobacteriota; class Vampirovibrionia; order Gastranaerophilales; family Gastranaerophilaceae; genus RUG841. The sequence continues at coordinate 2,117 of CAKVJR010000065.1, read as the reverse complement.
TGGAAAAAATTTTTAATCTTAACAAACATTCAAATTAGTTTGGCATATAATAATCAAAGAGGTAAAATATGTTTTTAACAACACTTGCTGTAATTTTAAGAATTTTCTCGAACCCTGTTGCAAATATGTTTGAAAAAAAGGTTTCAACAGGCGGTTCATCTTTATATACAAGTTTTTATTCATATCTTATTATGGGCTTATGTTGCGTTCCGTTTGCATTTCAGTTTGATTGGGGGGCTATGCCGTTCGATTTTTGGAAATATGCAATCATCGCAGGTGCTTTGTGTGCAACAGGTCGTGCCTGTATGGTAAAAGCATTGCAATTAGGCGAACTCTCCATTTTGGGGCCGATTAATTCATACAAGTCTGTTGTCGGCTTAATTATCGGTATCTTTTTACTCGCCGAAATTCCGAGCCTGTGGGGGCTTTTGGGTATGGCTCTTATCATTTGGGGCAGTTGGTTCGTCTTTGATACGCAATCAGAAGGTTTTTCGTGGAAATTGTTTAAAAGAAAAGACATTCTCCTCCGATTTACCGCACTTATTTTAACCGGCATCGAAGCCGTTATCCTTAAAAAAGTCATTATTTTGTCAAGTGTTACGATGTCTTACATGATGTGGGCTTGGACAGGTACGTTTTTTACCCTTGTAATTATTCTTTTGACAAGAAAAGAATTTACTCCGATTAAAAAACCTCAAATCCCTCAGTACCTCATTATTTGTATCGGTTTAGCACTTATGCAACTTTCGACAAATTATGTGTTCCAAAATATGAAAGTCGGCTACGCTCTCGCACTTTTCCAACTTTCAACTATCGTTAACCTATTATTCGGAGTCAAGTTCTTTCACGAAGGTCAATTCGCTAAAAAATTACTCGGTACTATCATAATGACTATCGGTTCCATCGTGATTATCCTTTGCTCGTAAGAGAAAACACTATTAGTGTTTTTGTTATAACGTTGTCTTGTGAACGAAATAACACTATTTGTTGTAGAGCGTATTTGCGTTTGAAATTTAGACGCTGCAATGAATAACACTATTAGTGTTATAAAATAAATTCAGGTTGAGTGTCCTCTGTTTTTTCGAGGTTTGATGTTGTTTCGATTTTTTCTGTTGGAGGGGTTATTTCTGTTGTTTTTGTCGATTGAGGTTGATTTTTTTGTTTAAAACTTTGAACTGTGCGGGGTTTTTGTTGAGTTTCTTCTGTTTGATATGTTTCGGTTTGAGGTGTTTTTTTAGAAGAAGAGAAAAACTCACCTAATTTTTTTTCGTCAACTTTATAAGTGTATTCACGAACAGGTTTTGTTACTCTCACCGTCGGTTCAGGCATATTAACCGTGACATCGACAGTCTGTTGAGTGGGCGGCATAATAGGGTTTGACGGCGTACTGTTCAGCAAATTGTCCTTTTTTTTCTTTTGTTGAACAATTTGATTAACGTCAGAAATTTGCCCGTATTGGGGAGCGATATTTTCGTTTATTCCGTCAGGGAACTGTTCTTCGTAGTCTATTGATGTTTTTGATTTTGGGATAAAAAAGGTCGAAATAAGCACTGTCACGAGAAAGATCACCAACAGACCCGCCATAATTTTCATCTTTGTTCTGTTGTTTCTGCGTGTTTTGACTAATTTAAAGTTTTCAGATAAATCAATGGGTGATTTACTCTTCTGCTTTTTCGGTTTCATCAAATACTCAAACTCTTAATTAATGACATTACATTATAACATTTTCGATGCTAAATTTCAACATTTTTCATCATGTCGATAAGGGTTTGAATGGTCGTGTCCATTGAAACACTGTCGGAAACTCTTTGTTGCAAAAATGCGTTGATTTGAGGCATATATTCGATTGCAACGTCAAGCCTCGGGTTACTTCCGGGGTTATACATACCAACGTCAATCATATCTTTGTTTTCACGGTACAAAGACATCAATGTTCTCATTTTTGCGGCTGCTGCTTTGTGTTCGGGGCTGCAAATTGCCGAAAACAGACGGCTGATGCTTCCTAAAACGTCAATTGCAGGATAATGGTTCATTTCGGCACCTTTTCTCGACAAGAAAATGTGACCGTCCGTAATACCCCGAACCGTATCTACAATCGGGTCGTTGATGTCGTCGCC
>CAKVJR010000064.1 GCA_934754855.1 uncultured Candidatus Melainabacteria bacterium | reverse complement strand
TCGTTGTTCTGCCCGTTCTTTGCGTAACATAATACGGGAGCGTTTCATTTTCGGGGTTCAAATAACCGTACATAAATGAGCAGCCGAAGAACAATATTGACGGTTTGTTTTTGTCGCCGATATCGTATTCTCGCATATATTTAAACGTTTCAAAGTCAACAGGCACAACCTTTGCGTAACGTTGTGTATATAAAGGTCGGTTTTCCTTTACGGCATCTTTATTGTGATTGTCCATATAAAATTTTGCATCTTTTCTTATGGAAAAATACGAAATAACTTCAACAACACAAAACAAAAGCAAAAAGACCAATAAATTTACAAAAATAATTTTTTTCATTAATTTTAATCTCCAATTTTTTTCTGAACTCCTTGCCAATTCACAGCAACGGCTTTTTTCGATTTAAAAAAGTTTTTCAATTTTTCGCTTGTTAAACCTTTGTATTCTTTGTAATGACGGGGTTTTTCAGGATTTACCGACGGGTGGCAAATAACTTCCGCCAAGGAATTTTCAGGCAACCTTTCTATCCCCGCAATCACGGTTTTTTCGTCCATTTGTCCCGTATATAAAACGCCTAAAAAATATTTATTTGTTTTCAAATTATATTTTTTCAATTCATTTTTATTAATAAAAGTAAACGTGTTAAGCAAAATATTTTTGATAATGTTAAGGCAATATCTGATGCTTGTATGACGTTTCAAACCTTTTGTATAATACGGTAATTCGCCCTGAGTACGCACATTTGGAATAGAATATTTTTCTGCGGATTTGCAGATTATTTTAAACAAATTCGGAATTGAGTGGGTATGAACGTGAGTATTTATATAGGTCGGTTTTATGCCGACAGAGAGGATTTTCTCGATTTGTGCATTAAATTCGGATTCAACTTCACTCAAAAATTTCTTGTCATAAGATTTCAAAAGCATATCAACATAAGAATTATTAAATTTGCCGTTTTCATCAGTCAAAGTCGATTTTCCGTTTTGCGTTAAAGCCTTGCATTCAATGATATCAAGGTGAACGCCGATTTCTAAATCGGGGTGGGTTTTGATAACATTTTCAACCGCATCGTCAAATGCCTCTCCGACAGCCATAAGGCAACTGCTCGTCAAGACACCGCTTTCGTAACATTCTTTAATCGCCTCGTTTGTTTCTTTGTCAATTCCCAAATCGTCGGCAGTAGTGATAATTTTCTTCATTTGTTGTATAATCCTTTTAAGGAGTATTATATAATAAAGGCATGAAAATGTTAAATCCTAAAATTGCGATTGTAATTCCCGCTTATAATGAAGAAGAGGTTTTGCATCTGACTATTGAAAAAATGTCTGTGTTAATGGAAGATTACATCGCAAGAAATGTTTTTTCAAGTGAGAGTTATATTCTTTTTGTCGATGACGGAAGTGCCGATGACACTTGGAATATAATTAAAAATGCCCATGATGAACACTCCTTTATAAAAGGTGTTAAGTTTTCAAGAAATTTTGGAAACCAAAGTGCAATTTTGGCAGGATATCTTTCTGCAAAAAAAATCGGCTGCGATGCCGTAATTACAATCGATGCGGACTTGCAACAGGATATCAATAAAATCGAAGATTTTGTAAATGCCTATAAAGACGGTTATGACGTGGTTTGCGGGGTCAGAAATTCTTACGAGAAAAAAATGAGTTTGAAAAACATTACTTCTGCCGCATTTTATAAATGTATGAATTTTTTGAATGTTCCGCTTAAACCAAACCACTCCGAGTACAGACTTCTCAGCAAAAAAGCGTTGAATATTCTCAACCAATATAACGAAACAAATCTCTTTATCCGAGGAATGGTCTATACTTTGGGCTTGAAAACAAAGTACATAAATTATAATATTTCAAAACGAGCATTGGGAACTTCAAAATTTAATTTATATTCACTGTCGAAAATGGCATTGAACGGTATGGTTTCGTTCAGCACAAGACCATTGGATATCGTGTTTTTTATCGGAGCCGTAATTTCGTTTTTGAGTTTGGTTTTCGCATTCTTGTTTATTCTCGGAAATATTTTCGATTTGAAAATTATTACAAACGATATCGGGCCGTTTAGAATTTGGCAAATTTTTGTCGCAGGCCTGCAAATTTTCTGTATCGGTGTTGTCGGGGAATATATCGGGCAAATTTTGCTCGAAGTAAAAAGCCGCCCGAGATATATCGTGGACGAAGAAATTATATAATATCAGGCAAAATATTTTATTGTCATATTGAGGGACTTGTCCCCGAAATATCTGTTTTTTCGACATTTTACAGTTGTTAAAACATTTATCAAAAATGTAGGGTCGACTTCAGTCGACCGATACAGATTTTTATTCATTGTCATATTGAGGAACTTGTCCCCTAAATATCGAAATATCTGTTTTAGTTATAATTACACAGATTCTTCGCCTAAAGGCACAGAATGACAATTCCTCATCATACTGAGGCGGAGCCGAAGTATCTGTTTTTAAACAATGTTACATAGATTTTTCGGTCTTTTCAAGACCTCAGAATGACGAGCAATTTATAATCTCAAGCGTTCACTGTCATTGCGAGGACGAACACAGTGAGGACGTGGCAATCTATTGTTTATTCATTTATAAAAAATAATGCGAATTTACCGTCATATTGAGCGAAGCGAAATATCTTTTCCCACATTAATTGAGTGAATATCTTACGCATTCGTCCGTGGTTATGTATGTCAAATAAATTTTCCGACAAAAAATCCCCGAGGTATCGTCGGGGATTTTTCAAAATCAACGGTTCTTACCAATTAACTGCCGATAAAACTATGCTTTTGTGAATTTTGAAATAATGCTCGATAATTTTGCGGTAATATTATCGGAAAGTCCGAGAGTTTTTGCAATGGATTGAGCCGATTCTTTCGGATTTTCTTTGAATTTCTTAACGGCAGCCTGCAAATCAGCCTCATTTTTAATGCCTAATTTTCCGAAAACACCGCCAAATTCTTGAGTATTTCCTGTTTCCGTCGTTTCTTCTTCTTCAACTGTATCAGCCACTTCCTCAGTTGTTGTTTTTTGTTCTATCTGAGGAGTTTGCGTTTTTGCTGCGGTTTTTGCATTTGTTGTTTTTGCCGTCGTTGCTTTTGTAGTTTCTGCGGCTTGCGATTTTCCGATATTATCAACCGAAAATTCTTTCGTTCCTTCTGCTTTTTCCTCTGTACCGCTGAACTTGAACCCTTTTTCCGATAAAGTTTTAAGTATCGAGTCCGCAGTACCGGTAGGATCAGCCTTAAAGCGTTCAACGCCTGCCATTAAATCTTCTTTACTGTTAATTCCCAATTTGTTTGCAGCATCAAAAATACTTCCTTCAGCGGGATTTTCTTTTAGATTTTTAAGAACATCTTTTGCTCCGCTTTTAAGTTGTGATGCTAATTTCGTGACATCTATCGATACCATAATTGCCCCTTTCACCTTATATTTATATAAAAACTTTTACTCGTGGGCTAATTTCACATGATTTTAAATTTGCAATAAATGTTTACAAAAAATTTTACAAAAATAAATATTATCTGTGATAAGGTTCGTGGGCGTTAATTTTTGATGCACGATAGATTTGTTCGGTCAAAATCATTCTCATAAGTTGGTGAGTGAATGTTAATTTTGAAAAACTCAATTTAAAGTTTGCACGGTCTGAAACCTTTTTGTGCAAACCGTTTGCACCGCCTATGACGAAAACGAGTTCTTGAATTCCCGAATTTGTAATTTCTTTTAATTTTTCGGCAAGTTCGGTCGAGGAGAGCATTTTTCCTAAAATTTCGAGTGTTATGACGAAAGAATCGGGCTTGATGGCGGAGAGGATTTTTTCGCCTTCAATTTCTTTGTATTTTTCGGCGAGGAACTCGTCCAAAATTTGTTCGGCGGGAATTTCGACGATTGATAGCCTGAAATATGGCGAAAGCCTTTTGATATATTCATTTGTGGCTGATTTGACGTAATCTTCTTTGATTTTTCCGACGGCAATAATTTTTATGTTCATAAAGACCTTTTTTGAATAAATTTTTACAGGTTAATGGTAGCAAAAGCCTTGTAATTATTCAAGTATGGCTTTTAATATAATCTTAATTTGAATAGAATCTTTTTTTTGGTAAAATGTCATTAAGAATACACAATTGTGAGATTTAAAATGCTTAAAGAAGAATGTTTGAATTTGGTTGTAAACGGTATAAAGACGGCAATTTCCAAGGGTGCTTGCGGAAATTTAACCGAGGCAGATATCCCGTCTTTTAACGTGGAAGTGCCGAAAAATCGTGATTTTGGCGATTTTGCGATAAATATTTCGGGACTTTGCCGATACAGCCGAAAAAATCCGTTTGAAACGGCGAAAAGCATTGTAAAATATATAGATTTTGAGAGCGAAATTGACTCTGACGAAAAGGATTTGGAAAAATTCAGCCTTAAAATTGTCGGCGGCTACATCAACTTCAAGGTCAAACAATCTTCGATGACAGATGTCTTAAACGGCGTTGTAGAAGAGATTTTGGACAAGAAAACCGACTTTGGTAAAAACGATGCAGGCAAAGGCGAAAAGGTTATTCTTGAATATGTAAGTGCAAACCCGACAGGGCCTTTCCATATCGGACACGGTCGTTGGGCGGCAGTTGGCAGTGCATTGGCAAATGTTATGAAATTCTCGGGCTATGATGTTTTCCAAGAATATTATGTCAATGATGCAGGCAACCAAATGAACAAATTGGGCAAATCTTTGTATATTCGTGTAATGAGGGAACTCGGTGCGGACATTGATTTCCCGCAAGATGAAGAAGAGGCAAAAAATTATTACACGGGCGATTATTTGATTGATTGTGCGAAAAAATTTGTGAAGGAATACAAAGATATTTGTGATAAGATGATTGCCGAAAACAAACCCGAGGCTGATTCTGCCACACACGAGATTTTGAAAGGCTTTGCAAAGCGGGATATGCTTGCTAAACAAAAAGCACTTTTGGAAAAATTTGAAACACATTTTGATAATTTTTATTCGGAAACTTCTTTGCACGAAAGAGGGGACGTACAAAAGTGTTTAGACGAATTGCAAAGACTTGGCAAGTTGTATGAAAAAGACGGTGCCGTATGGTTCAAATCCTCTGATTACGGTGATGATGAGGATAGAGTAATTAAAAAACAAGACGGTGCATATACGTATTTGACGGCAGATATTGCTTATCATTACGATAAATTGAAACGTGGATTTACAAGATTGATTAACATTTGGGGGGCAGACCACCACGGTTACATTCCGAGAATGAGAGCGTCAATAGAGGCTTTGGGCTATAATCCCGATTCATTGACCGTTCTTTTGGGACAACTTGTAAACCTCAGTATCAAAGGCGAACAGGTCAGAATGGGCAAGAGAACAAAAATGGTTACTCTTGATGAACTCATTGATGAAGTCGGCGTTGATGCAACGAGATTTTGGATGATTATGAGAGATATTAACAATACTCTCGAATTTGACGTTGAACTTGCAAAATCGCAGACTGATGAAAACCCTGTTTTCTATTGCCAATACGCACATGCAAGGGCTTGTTCGGTTATCAGAAATGCGATAAACGAACGCCACGATGTTGCGAATAACAAAACAATTCCGGCAATGTTCACGAAAGAGGAACTTGACGAATATTTCAATAACTTGAAAAAAGACGACTTGTCGGCACTTTGGAAGAGTGAGGACGAGTCTGAAGAAATCAAAATATTGATTGAAAAATTGAATGAATATAAGACAGTCGTAGTTAATGCGGCGACAAATTATACACCTTATTTGCTCACGAAGTATTTGAGAGAGTTGGCGGCAACATTCCACAAATTCTACGCAGCAGTAAGGGTTTTGACAGATGATAAAGATAATTCAAAAGCGAAACTTGCGCTTATCCAAGCGACAATTTATGTCACGAAGTCAGTGTTGACGCTTATTGGGGCGACAGCACCCGAGAGAATGTAACGATTTTGCCAGAATTAATTTTATCTGTTAAAATTCAGACGAAAAGAGAAGAAAAATGACAATTAAAGATTGGTTTAATAAAAGAAAAGAATTACAAATAGCACACAGAGAATTAGACGAAACACATATCGATGACCACATCGGCGACTTGTGGCTGCAATGTTACAATTGCGGAGCACAGTTGTTGAGAAAAGATGTTGAAAACAACATGTACGTTTGTCCGGAATGTCATTATCATTTTCGGATAAATTCGGAAAAAAGAATTAAGCAACTTTTTGACGAGGGAACGTTTGTTGAAATGTTCAAGAACATTTTGCCGACAGACCCGTTGCATTTTGTTGATACGGAAGCATACGAAAAGCGTCTTGCAGCGGCAAAAGCAAAGACAAACCTTGACGAAGCGGTAAGATGCGGAACGGGCAAAATTGACGGTGAAGAAGTTTCTGCCGCAATTATGGACTTTGAGTATATGGGCGGTTCAATGGGCAGCGTAGTCGGTGAAAAGATTACTCTTGCAATGGAATACGCACTTGAACATCGTTTGCCGATGATAGTTGTAACTGCATCGGGCGGAGCGAGAATGCAAGAAAGTGCTTTGAGTCTTATGCAAATGGCAAAAACAAGTTGTGCCGTTTCGAGATTGCAAGAGGCAGGACTTTTGTATATTACGGTTTTGACCGAACCGACATTTGGCGGTGTTACGGCAAGTTTTGCGACGCTCGGTGATGTAATTATTGCCGAACAGGGTGCAAGAATCGGTTTTGCGGGCAGAAGAGTAATTGAGCAAACAATCAAGCAAAATTTGCCCTCAAACTTCCAAACGGCTGAATACCTTATGCAATTTGGTCAGATAGATATTTTGTCTGACAGAGAACATTTGAAATCGATTATTTCCAAGGTTTTGAAACTTCATAAACCGAGAACAGAGGGAAAATCGGAAGAAAAGGCAGAAGCAAAACACGCTAAAAAAGCCGTAAAGTCAACAAAAAAGACTGCAAAGTCAAAAACGAATGTCGAGGATAAAAATGAATATGCTTCAGTTTGAGAAAAACCTTTATGAATTAAGGGATAAAATAGAAGAATTGAAGAAACAAGGTGAAAAATCAGGACAGAATATGACAACAGAAGTGAAACATTTTGAAAAATTGGCAGACGAATACGCAGAAGAATTGTATTCAAATTTGACGCCGTCACAAAAAATTCAAATTGCAAGACACTCTGAACGTCCGAATTTCCAAGATTATGTTGATAGAATTGCCGAAAATTTCATAGAATTTCACGGCGACAGAGTCGGTACCGACGACAGAGCAATCGTTGGCGGACCTTGTGAAATCGACGGAATTCCCGTTATGTTAATCGGAACTTACAAAGGCAAAACAACGAAAGAAAACCTTGTTCACAACTTCGGAATGCCTCAACCTCAAGGTTACAGAAAGGCTTTGAGATTGTTTAAGCACGCAGAAAAGTTCAATATGCCGATTGTCACTTTGATTGACACTCCGGGGGCATATCCGGGAATTAAGGCAGAGGAAACCGCACAAGGCACGGCGATTGCCGTCAACCTTGCAGAACTTGCGAAGTTGAATGTTCCCGTAATTGCCGTAATTACAGGCGAGGGCTGCTCTGGCGGTGCGTTGGGACTTGCAGTTGCAAATAAAGTCCTGATGCTTGAACACGCTTATTACACGGTAATTTCGCCTGAAGGTTGTGCATCAATTTTGTGGCGTGATGCATCGCTTGCCGATAAAGCGGCAGAGGCTTTGAAAATCACCCCCGAGGATTTGTTAAAGTTCAAAATCATTGACGATATTATCAAAGAACCTCAAGGCGGGGCTCATTATGACCCTGATTTGACGGCAAAACATTTGAAGAAAAAAATCGTTAAATATTTAAAAGAACTTATGCCTATGTCAGCGGAAGAATTGCGTCAGGACAGATATGACAAATTCAGAACGAAAGGCGTATTCCTCAAATGAAAACCTATCGTGAAATAGCGATTAAAATCAATCCGATTTGTGCGGATATCGTATGTGATATTTGTCAGGAAAACTTCGACTGTGAGGGAATTATCACGGGAATCGAAGAGTTCAAAAAAACAAAACTCACAAAAGCGGTTTATGACGTCGTAAAGGCTTACGTTACGGACGAAAACCTTGATTTTGACAGTGTTCAGACGTTTTTTCACCAAAAACGTGATGAAATGATTGAAAAACAAATTTTCAACGAAGACATCGGTTCTTGGGATATTACAATTACCGTTCAGCCCAATGAAGATTGGTCGAAGAAGTGGAAAGAACATTGGAAACCGTCAAATATTTCGGAAAAAATCGTTATTTGCCCGAGTTGGGAAAAATATGAGGCAAAAGAGGGCGAAAAGGTTATTATTCTTGACCCCGGAAACGCTTTTGGAACGGGTACTCACTCGACGACAAGACTTTGTGCTCAGGCAATTGAAAAGTATGTCAAAGAGGGCGATACGGTTGCAGATGTCGGTTGCGGCTCGGGAATTTTGGCAATTTGTGCCGAGAAGGTCGGTGCAAAAAAAATTGATGCGGTTGATAACGACGGTGAGGCTGTCGTGACGGCTATTGAGAACGCAAAAATCAACAATGCCGATATTAATTTTCAAACTGCAACAATTGACGTTTTGCCTGATAATACCTATGATTTCGTCGCTTCAAATATTTTGCATAATGTTTTGCGAGATATTATGCCAGATATTAAAAGAATTATGAAAATAGGCGGAAAGGCAGTTTTGAGCGGTATTTTGGACGAAAAAGCCGAGATTGTTTATGACGCTCTAGTTAAAAATAATTTGAAAATTTTGGAAAAGACCCAAGAAAAAGAATGGGTGGCTTTTGTCGCAGAAAGAGAGGATTAAAATGGGCAAAACAGCGATTATTATTCCTGCAAGATATAATTCAAAAAGATTAAAAGGCAAGCCGCTTATCAAAGTTTGTGACAAACCGATTATTCAATGGGTTTGGGAACGTGCAAAATCCGTTAAAGGTGCTGATGCCGTGATTATTGCGACTGATAATCAGGAAATTTTTGACACTGCAAAATCCTTTGGTGCAGACGTAGAAATGACATCAGAAAACCATAAATGCGGCAGCGACAGAATTGCAGAAGTTGCAGAACGTCACCCTGATTTTGACATTATTGTTAATCTTCAAGGGGACGAGCCGATGATTGACCCGCTTTGCGTGGAAGAAGTTATCAAAAATCTTAAAAATGACCCGAATGCAGATATCACAACGCTTTGCACTTTTGTCAGAGCAGAAGATGATAAAGAAGATCCGAATATGGTAAAGGTAGTTTTCGATTGCAATAACTACGCTTTGTACTTCTCACGCTCAAAGATTCCGTACGAAAGAAATTACGATATCGCTGATTTTTATAAACACATCGGAATTTACGGTTATCGCCGTGACTCTTTGTTCAAGATGATTAAACTTGATCAGCCGAAAATCGAGAAAGCAGAAAGCCTTGAGCAACTCAGAGCGTTATATAACGGCATGAAAATCAAGGTTTCGCCTGTCGTTTACGATTCTGTCGGAATCGATACGATTGACGACTTGAACGCTTTTAAGAAAATTGTCGAAAATAAATAATTTTCACTCAAAATTAAAGCCCCGATTGAGTTCGGGGCTTTTTTGTTATTTGATTAATTCGTCAACTTTTTCGATGAAATTTTTGATTTTGTCATCACTGTCAGATTCAAAATAAATTCTCAAAAGTGGCTCAGTGCCGCTCTTTCTGACCAAAATGCTTGTTACTTCGTCATCAAGATAGAGTTTAATTCCGTCTGCGTGATTTTTTCTGATAATTTTGAAATCGCCTATGACGTCAGCCTTTTCGAGTTTTTCAAGAGCCGATTTTACGAGTTCGTCACTTGAAAGTTTTACGT
>CAKVJR010000063.1 GCA_934754855.1 uncultured Candidatus Melainabacteria bacterium | reverse complement strand
AACAAAAGCAGACTACAAGACGTTTTCAGACTATTTTTCAAAAAGAGTCAAAATCGATTTTTCAACAGAAAAATTCGGAACATACAAAAGCCTGTACAAAGAAAATTATATTCCAAACGGTGCAATGATTAGAAAATCAATCTTTGACAAAATAGGGAACTTCACGCCTGAAGCCCCTCTCGAAGATTGGTGGTTAATGCTTCAAATTTCAAAATACTCAAAAATGAAATTTTTAAACGAAATTTTATTTTCTTATCGATGGCATAGTGCAAATACCGCACAACAAAACGATAAAATGAAAATTCTTTGCACAAAAACATTGGAATATGAAACAAAAACCTTGAATAACCTTGATATAACTAAACTTCCGCCTTTTACACAAAAAGAAATTTCAAAAATCAAGCAGGACGGAATTTGCACCTCAACACTCGGAGTGCCTTTTTTGATAATGTTTGAAAAATACAAAAAAGGTACGCAAAAAATCAGAAAACTAAAACTCTTCAATTTCCCGATTTTTGAGTGGAGAAAGTAGAATTTTCAGTATTTTTCTATAATTTTCCCGTCAAAAGTTTCACGATTTTATTTTTCGCTCTGATTAAAAATGACTTGTTGAAATTTGCAAAATTAGCCTTAAAGTTACAATTAATCAAACGGCAGCACATTTTGCACGAGTGAACTTTATGACGGCAAATTTCAGCCTCTTTGCTTTCCCAAAGTTCTTTCGGCGATTTTTCCAAAATCGAACCAATCGGACGCATATTGAAGCACAGTCTGACATCTCCGTACGGGTCAACCGCAAAATTCGTCGAGCCGACATCGCATTTTATCGCATTAACGATATCTTCCGGATTGTTAAAGAAAATCTTATACGCCTCAAGTTGCTCATAAGAATTTGCAATCGCATGACCTGCCCGTTTCATTTCAATCAAATGGTCAATTATCGGCAATGCCTTGTCCGCCATGCCTTTGATAGTATTTTTGTAATCCTCGGGAATGACATAATTATCCGTATCAAGCCCCGCCGTGCGAGAATACGGGTGAAACGATTGAGAATCTTCAATCAACTGAAACATAATATGCTTGAGGTGGTTTTTCGTCGCATATTCAACAAGATAAACAATTTCGTCCAAATTATCAGGCAACATAACAGTCGCAAGATTTATGCTCAAATTGTCATTTCTTCCTTTTTTGTAATTCATGATTTGCCAAACAAAATCACAGATTTTTTGAGCAGAACCCTCTCTGCCACGGGATTTATCGTGAATTGTTTTATCGACAATAGAGTTTAATGAAACATTCAAACTCTCAAATCGGGTATCAATAATCTTATCAACCAATTTTTCAACAGAAAAACCGTTGCTCATTGAAGAAACCTTGAAGCCCAAATCAGTCGCATACTCTGTAAGTTCAAAAATATCGGGTCTTAAAAAAGGTTCACCGCCCGAAAAACAAATCCAAAAACCGTCCCCAAGCCATTCACGAAGTTGTTTCAGAACATTTTTCCACTGTTCTGTCGTAAGTTCTTTTTTCATAACTTCACCGCCGACCTGCCATTTTGAGCAAGTTACGCACTGCATCTGACATCTGTCGGTAATATCTATTGTTAAAACTTGCGGTTTTGACGGAATTTTTGAACTCATTTGACTCTCCTTAAACCTATGTTACTCTGCAATAGGCTTACTGTCAACGATTTCATCAGTTTTATCACGAAATGCTTTATAAACTCTTTCTGCCTGTGACGGTGGCAAGAGAAGAGCAATTTCGGGCAAAGTAAGCAACGAGAGTTTTTTGACATCTCGAAAATTCTTTCTGATAATCTTCTTACTTTTGTCGGAAAGCCCCTTAATATCGTCCAAAACAGACTCCAACGCCGATTTTTGACGCAAACTTCTGTGAAAAGTTATAGCAAATCTGTGAGCTTCGTCCCGAATGCGTTGGAAAAAGAACAACTGCTCGGAATTTTTCGCCAAAATAACAGGGGTTGATTGGTGAGGAACAAAAATTTCTTCTTCTCTTTTTGCCAAAGAAACAAAATTTATATCCTTAATTCCCATTTCTTCAACAATCGAAATAACGCTCGAGAGTTGACCTTTGCCACCATCGATGATGATTAAATCGGGGTAATTTTCGGGTGTAAGTTTGTTAAGACGTCTTGATAAAACCTCTTTCATAGACTGAAAATCATCGGGCTTGCCGACTTCGACCGTTTTAATTTTAAACTTTCGATACTCGGATTTTGCGGGCAAACCGTTTATGAAAACGACCATAGAAGCGACCGTATTTGTTCCTTGAATGTGAGAAATATCATAGCATTCCACCCTATGCGGAAATCTTTGTAATTTCAATTTTTCACAAATATACGCTCCGACTTTATTGTAATCTTCAGAAATTTGTTTCATTCGAGAAAGTTTGATTTTTTCATGGAAATAATCGGAATTTTTCTTCGCAAGTTCGACAATATCACGATTTGACTCGATAAATTCAGTCACAATTTTAACTTTTGAACCTTTCAAGCCCGTGAGCCATTTTTCGACAGTTTTCAATTCTGAATTTTTTGTCGGAATTATAATTTCCTTCGGAATGTCCGTTGTTCTTGAATAATACTCACTCAAAAATGCGTATGAAATGTCTTCTTCAACATCAAAATCGGACGATGAAAGTTCAAAATCTTTTTTATCAGTCAATCTGCCGTCACGGATTTGAATTAGCGAAACAGCACAAATGCCACCGCTTTCGGTGATTGAAACGACATCTTTATTAACGTTTGTAGATTCATAAACAACTTTTTGTTTTTCGATTGTTTTTTTGACGTCAAAGTACGCATCACGGTATTTTGCAGCCTTTTCAAACTCCTGTCTTTTCGAATAATAAAGCATTTCTTTCTTTAATTCTTCAACGAGCAAAAGTCTGTTTCCCGACAAAAAAAGTTCAACATTGTTCAAAATTTTCTTATAATCTTCTGGAGAAATCATCTTCTGACAGGGAGCGGAGCATTTTTTAATGTCATAATAAATGCACGGACGATTTTTAAATTTCGGCGTTTTACACTGCTTGAGAGGAAAAAGTTTTTTCAACAAATCCAATGTCGAATACATTGCCCCCGAATCGGTGTAAGGACCAAAATATTTACCTTTTTCCATATTAATATTATGTTTACGAACGATAACAATTCTCGGATATTCCTCGTTTGTAATAAGAAAATAGGGATATTTTTTGTCATCTTTGAGAAGAACATTGTATTTCGGCTTGTATTTTTTGATTAAATTAGCCTCTAAAATCAATGCCTCTGTTTCCGTATTGGTTATGATAAACTCGATTTTTTCGATTTGAGGAACCATGACCCTGAGTTTCGGCGTTTCAAGTTTCTTTTTAAAATAAGAACTGACACGCTTTTTGAGGTTTTTTGCCTTACCGACGTAAATAATTACACCGTCTTTGTCTAAAAAACGATACGACCCCGGTTTTTCGGGCAAAAGTTTTAATTGTTCGGAAATGTTATCCATACTTGAATTTTAACCCGATTTTACACTCTTGGCAAATTATAAAATGTAAAAAAAAATTTATAAAAATCGAAAAAGTTAATTCAACCCTCAAAAATTTTGCTATAATTGTTTATCATATTGTTTGAGGCAAAAATGGATTTACAAGATAATATACTACTGTTTGATAATTATGATGAAGAATTAGAGGAAGATGAAGATTTCGAGGAAGAAGAAGCCCCTAAAGAACCTGAACATCACACTTATTCGTTCAAAAAAAATAATATTGAAGCACTTTTTCAAAACTTGACGGAAAATCCCGCAGGAATGGAAAAGAAAGACTTTCGTCTTACTCTCAGCACGATTTACGATGTTGTCGAAGACGAATTTGAGGGTACATTTAACCAACCTGTTTCAATTTTGAGAAACACTGATTTTTATTTGTATGAAGAAAATAAAAAACCTATGGTTTTTGTTTACCCGAAAAATAATTTCGATTTTTGGTTAAAATCTAAAGGTTCACTTTACAGATTTGTCCCGAAAACAAAGGTTATTCACGGAGAAGAACAGTACGGATACGCAATTCCACTCGAAATTCTTTGGGAATATTTCACCTGCTTTGCAGACGTTGAGCATAATGAGGATTTGACGGAATCTTATCTTGCTTTCAACAATTTAACGCAATTTGTCCTTAAAGCGGTACAAAAACTCTATTTCATTCCGAAAATCATTAAATCGGACAAACTTTTCTCTGTAAAATACGAACTCTTTTCGTTCACGTCCGAACTTGCGGAATCACTAAAGAAAATCAACTCAATCGATTTTACAAAATGTTCAGAAATTAAGAAAACAAAAGATTTTTTGATTGATAATTATATCAATTACATTATTTTCAAATATATCGGTTTGAAAATTTCAAAATTCAAAGACTATAAAGCAGCGATGTATTTCATGAAACCTTTGCAACAAAAGCGTTTCATTCGTTCAACAGACATCGCAACGGCTATTTCGGATTGGCTCGATGAAATTTATATCGGAAAATACGACATCGTTCCCGTTTTGAACATTTCAAAAATTACGGACGAGGATTTCGTTTTGACCGTGACAATTAAAAACAAAACTGACGAGAAAAATCCTGAAATATTGCCGATTGAAGTTCTTTACGAAGACAGAGAAACAATTTTTGACAAATCGTCGGAATTTGTCGTTTCTATCATCGAAAAACAACTCAATTATGCACTCAAATACTATCCCGAACTTGAAACTTTGTTTGAAGAAGAAAATGACTTCAAATTAAAAATGAATGTCAACGAAGTTTACAAGATTATGGCAAATACCGCATATTACTTGAATAAAGCGGGTATTGAACTTATTTTACCGGAAGATTTCGGCAATATCGTTGTTCCTCGAGCATCAATCAACGCTCGAGTCAAGGCAGGTCGAGAAGCCGAATTGGAGGAACTTTTGAACTTCGGTGCAAACAGTATGAATTTGAAAAATATTTTCGAGTTCGATTACAAAATCGCCATCGGGGACGAAAAAATCTCTGTCGAAGAATTTGAAGAACTTACAAAAAATTCAAAAGGACTTGTTGCATACAAAAATATGTACATTCTTATTGAGCAAGATGAAGCAAAAGCCCTCATTGACAAGGTTAAGAACCCGACAATTGAAAATATGACTCGTGCGGAACTCTTGCACGCAGCACTTTCAGGCAATGTAAAAGATTACGAATTTGACTATGACAGTGCATTTGCAAACATTTTGAAAGATTTAACAAAAGTTCAGGAAGTTACACCGCCTGAAGGTTTAAAGGCTCATTTGCGACCTTATCAGGAAAACGGCTTGAGATGGTTATATACAAACACTATCAAAGGCTTCGGAACTTGTATCGCAGACGATATGGGTCTTGGTAAAACAATTCAGGTTATCAGTTTAATCTTGAAATTGAAAGAAGAAAATCGTATCAAAGGTCAAGTCCTCGTTGTATGTCCGACAACTTTGCTCGGTAACTGGGTCAAGGAACTTAACGGTTTTGCTCCGAGTTTAAATGTTTCTGTTTACCACGGTCCCGAACGTAAAATCGACGAAAAAGCAGACATTATCATTACGACATTTGCGGTCTTGAGAATAGATATTGAAGAAATCAAGAAAAAATCTTGGGGTATGTTAATCATCGACGAAGCCCAAAACATCAAAAACCCCGATACGTCGCAAACACTTGCAGTTAAGTCGTTAAAGGCAGAATACAAGGTTGCAATGACAGGTACCCCTGTTGAAAACAGATTAACAGAACTTTGGAGTATTTTTGACTTCATCAACAAGGGCTATCTCGGCACTATCAGAGAGTTTCAAAAACGTTATGCCGTTCCGATTGAAAAATTCAAACAAACAAACAGAGCGGAAAAACTCAAACTTTCAATTTCACCTTTTGTTTTAAGACGTCTTAAAACCGACAAGAGCGTCATCAGCGATTTGCCGGAAAAAGTCGTTCTTGACGAATACTGTTACCTTTCAAAGACGCAGGCTGCCCTTTACGAAAGCACTTTAAACAGTATAATGGGGCAAATTTCAGAGGCACAAGGCATCAACCGTCGAGGTATGATTTTCAAACTTATTACGGCGTTGAAACAAATTTGCAACCACCCGTACCAATACAAAAAATCGGGAGAAATGACAAAAGATGTTTCAGGAAAATGCGACAAATTCATCTCTGTTCTTGACGGAATTATTCAAAATAAAGAAAAATCTGTCGTCTTTACGCAATACAAAGAAATGGGCAAAATCCTTGTCCCGATTGTAGAAAACGAACTTCAAACAACTCCGTTATTCTTCCACGGTTCTTTGAACACGGCACAACGTGAGGCAATGCTCAAACAATTCCAAGAAGATGACGAAAGCAAGATTATGATTTTGTCGTTAAAGGCAGGCGGAACGGGTCTTAACCTCACAAACGCAACAAACGTTATTCACTATGACCTTTGGTGGAACCCTGCGGTTGAAGATCAAGCAACCGACCGTACTTACCGTATTGGACAGAAAAACAACGTAATGGTTCACAGACTCATTACGCTTGGTACGTTTGAAGAAAAAATTGACGAAATGATTAAAAAGAAGAAAGAACTCGTTAATATGGCTGTATTTGAGGGTGAAAAAACCATTACAGACCTTACGGACGAAGAAATTTACAACATTTTCACTCTTTCGTAAAAAATTCAAAAGACAAAATAAAAAGCGGAATGAAAAGTTCCGCTTTTTTGTTGAAAAATTGTTTAAAAATCAATAATGCCCTCTATCCAAAATCATTTGAGAAGTTCTGTCGATAGAATAATAAAATCTTCGTTCGTTCTTATTTCTATCCTCGCATTCACGAACGAAATAATCGACCAATTCCTTTAATTTTGGCGAATAAGGCTCACCTTTTTTCTTTTCAAAGCCCCGACAGAAATCCAAACAAATTTCCAAACTTGTTGCTCCGATTTCCTCGCAAGTATCGAGCCAATCCTGAATATCCTGCTCAGTATCGTTATAACCCTCATCAATAATATATCTGACGCCGATATTATTTTTATCGACAGCCTGAGAAATATATTTCCTGAGATTTTCTTTGACCTGTTCAAATTTATCCCGTTTTTTAATTCGTTTGAAAACTTCTCTCGAACCTGCTGAAATTGTGACAGAAAATCTTGTTTTCGGAGTTTGCAGCATTTTGGCAATCGTTTCCGAATACGCAATCCCCGAAGACATTACGTAACAGTAGAAAAATCCGTGTTCCAACATAACGTCCATCAACTGCGGAAATTCAGACAAAATGGCAACTTCACCACCGCCAATTTCAAACTCAAACTTGTCAGCAGGTGCCAAATAACCTTTTTCGTGCAAATCTTTAACTATCGGATATGCATCAAAATATTTAGACTTTTGGACTTTATCCGTGAATTTTTTTCTGTAAGGAGCCTGAAAACAATATTCACACTCACAATTGCAATGAAGCCAATGGAACAAACTCAACTTCGTTATCTGTTGATTGTCTTCCCAATCATTTTCCACAAACTGCGGACAATCAGAACATACCTCAGGATAAATACCTTTTTTGCAATTTTCAATGATTTGGTTGCGTCTTCTCATCATATCATCACAATCAGGCGGCTGCTTTTCTTTATCGTAAGAATAAAAAATCTCGCCACCGTTGAGTTCGTTACAAGTCTTGATGTTCTTCAACATGAAGGTCATACTGTGCAAAAGGTGTTTACAACATTTGAATTTCATAAATTTCTCCAAAAAACAGAGTTCCGCCCAAAAAGCGAAACCCTGATTTTCATTATTTTATTTTACAACAATGTTGACCAATTTATTGGGAACAACAATAACTTTAACAACTTGTTTTCCTTCAAGTAATGATTTGATTTTTTCACTCGAAAGTGCAAGTTTTTCAAGTTCTTCCTTGCTGATATCAGCGTCAACTTCAAGTTTATCTTTCAATTTGCCGTTGATTTGAGTTACAACCGTAATCGCACTCATTTTCGCAAGATTTTCGTCAAATTCAGGCCATTCAGCATCGTGAATTGACTCTTTCAATCCGATGATATCGCCGATTTCTTCACTCATATAAGGAACAACGGGAGAAATCATCTTCAACATTGTAAACAATGCGAAACTCAAAACATTCTTGTCTTGTTCATTCATTTCAGTCTTTTTGTTCATATAATCGTAAATTGTGTTCGTAAATTCACGATATTGAGAAATAACCGTATTGAATTGGAACTCGTCATTAATATCTTGAGTAATTTTCTTAATCGCAATGTGAGTTTGTCTGACAAGATTATTGTTTTCTTTTGAAAGTTCTTTGATGTCAGGAAGTTTATAGTCAACAATAATATTTTCACGATTGAGCATAAACATTCTCCAAAGTCTGTTTACAAATTTGAAACAGCCTTCAACACCTGCATCTGTCCAATCAAAATCACGTCCCGGAGGTGAATCGGACAAGATAAACAATCTTGCGGTATCTGCACCGTAATTTCTGTAAATATCATCAGGGTCAACCGTATTTCCCTTAGATTTTGACATCTTAGAACCGTCTTTCAAAACCATACCTTGGGTTAAAAGGTTTTTGAAAGGTTCATCAACGCTTGTAATTCCGAGGTCGTGAATTGCTTTTGTGAAAAATCTTGCATAAAGCAAGTGCAAAATTGCGTGTTCAATACCGCCGACATATTGATCAACAGGTGACCAATAATCCGTTGCCTCTTTTGAGAACGGTTCTTTATCGTTATGAGCGTCCAAATAACGGTAATAATACCAATTTGAACACATAAATGTATCCATAGTATCAGATTCACGTTCAGCATCTGCTCCGCAAACAGGGCATTTCGTGTGCATAAACGTTTCTGACGTTGTCAAAGGTGAACGACCTTTAACCGAAAAATCAACATCTTTCGGCAATAATACCGGCAAATCTTCCTCGGGTACAGGAACGATTCCGCAATGAGGACAATTAATTACAGGGATTGGAGCACCCCAATATCTTTGTCTTGAAATCAACCAATCACGAAGTCTGAACTGAGTTGTCGCCTTACCGAAACCTTGTTCTTCAGCATATTCAGTGATAGCCTTTTTCGCATCTTCGTTCTTCATGCCCGTGAATTTACCCGAGTTTACAAGCACTCCGGGGTCAACATAAGCATTCTCTTCAAGAGAAACATTCGGATTATCGGAATTATCGATGACTCTCTTGATTGTCTTGCCGTATTTTTTAGCGAAAGCATAATCTCTTTCATCGTGGGCAGGAACAGCCATTACAGCCCCTGTTCCGTAATCTACCAATGCATAATCGGCAACCCAAATTTCACTTTCTTCGCCGTTAAACGGGTTGATAATGTGAGTTCCCAAAGGAACACCCGTTTTAACTCTTTCGTTTGAAAGACGTTCAATTTCAGTCATTCTTGAAGCATTTTCACGATATTGTTTAACTGCTTCAGCGTTTTCGGGAGTTGTCAACTTGTCAATGTCCTTGTATTCGGGAGCAACGACGAGATATGTAATACCGAAAACAGTGTCGGGACGAGTTGTATAAACAGGAATTTCAAGCCCTTCGATTTCTTTGACCTTGAATTTCAAAATCGTACCGTGAGATTTGCCAATCCAATTCTTTTGCATCAATTTAACTCTGTCCGGCCAACCGTCGAGTTTGTCCAAATCTTGCAAAAGTCTGTCTGCATATTCCGTAATTTTCAAAAACCATTGTGAAAGATGTTTCTTTTCCGCAACAGAATCGCATCTCCAGCATTTGCCGTCGATTACCTGTTCGTTAGCGAGAACCGTTGCGCATTTCGGACACCAGTTAACGGGTTAATGATGTGTGTACCGAGCGGAACGCCTGTTTTGACTCTTTCGGTAGAAAGACGTTCGATTTCGGTCA
>CAKVJR010000062.1 GCA_934754855.1 uncultured Candidatus Melainabacteria bacterium | reverse complement strand
CATTATTGTTGACCGTTTGCTCAGAGAATTCAAAGTTGACGCTAACGTTGGTAAACCGCAGGTTGCATACAGAGAAACAATCCTCGGCAGTGCAGACCAAGACTCCAAATTTGCTCGTCAATCAGGTGGTAAAGGTCAATATGGTCACGTTAAAATCAGAATTTCAAAAGCAGAAGAAAATGCCGGCTTTGTATTTGAAAACAAAATCGTCGGTGGTGCTATTCCGAAAGAATACATCGAACCTGCAAGAAAAGGTATGGAAGAAGCCCTCGAAGGCGGTATCTTAGCAGGCTATCCGATGATTGACGTTAAAGTTGAACTTTACGATGGTTCATACCACGAAGTCGATTCATCAGAAATGGCATTTAAGATTGCCGGTTCAATGGCTATCAAAGAAGGTTGCCGTAAAGCAAAACCGTGCATTCTTGAACCTATGATGAAAGTTGAAATCGAAATTCCTGATGAATTTACAGGTACGATTATCGGCGACATCTCAAGAAGACGTGGACGTGTTGAAGGTCAAGAACCTCAAGGCAATACAGGAAACGTTATCATCAGAGCAACAGTTCCTCTTGCAAACATGTTCGGTTACGCAACAGACTTGAGATCAAACACACAAGGTCGTGGTACATTCTCAATGGAATTCAAGTGCTACGAACAAGTCCCTGCAAACGTAGAAAAAGAAATTATCGAAAAAGCAGGTGCTTCAAAATAATTTGTGAGATAACATCAAACGAAACAAAAAGGGCGGCAGAAATGTCGCTCTTTTTTTATGAAAAGCAATAAATACGGGTATTTCCCCCCATGCGACTACTATGCGACCTCGATAAGGCTCCGATGCGGAATTAATATATTTCAGAAAAATTGACAAAAATAAAATAATAATTATAAAAAAAAATATGTTGATTTCAGAGTTTATAAAATCGTTAAAAGGCTGCCGCCACTCAAAAGTTCCGATAAACACAAACGGAGCGTACTGTCCTGATTGCGGTCAATTTATTGTCGTAAAATGGTACCTTGTCCGTTGTTCTTGTTGCGGGGTGAAGCGAGTCGCCTATCTCGATTTAAACGACAATGTCAAACCGGCAGAGAAATTTTGCCCGAATTGCGGAGGAGTGCATACAGTCATTGAGGAGTTGGATAGAATTAATTTTGTCGATGTAAACTTTGCTGTCCACAAACGAGAGGTCGTTGAGCCTGTAATTGCAAAGGCTTCAACCCAAGTTTGGACTGACCCCGACGATACAGAAGAGCAAATATTGTTGGGGTTAAAATCAGCATAATCAGAGCGACTGTCAGGCTTTAGGGGGGATTTTAATTATTTTTTAACAATGTTTTCATTTCTAAAAAACATTGCAGCAAGGGGATTTTGACCAATTTTGTTCCGAAATAACATCAAATCCGAATTAAAAAGTTAATATTTGGTTAAAGAAATCATGTTCGTCCGAAAACGGTGCTATAACAATAATGTAAGAAATGAAAGAGCAATGCTCAAGGAGGAATTATGAGATTCGGTATTATAGAAAGAGAACCTGAAATGTTATTTGACAGTTTTCGTAACAATTTGGAAAGATTGGTAAGAGATAACTATGCTCAAGGTTTCCGTCCTTGTTGCGAAATTAAGGAAAACGAAAAAGAATACAAAGTAAAATTCATGCTTCCGGGTATGAGCAAAGAAGACATCAACGTCGAACTCGCAGATAACGTTTTGACGGTTAAAGCAGAATTTAAAAAAGAAGAATCGCCGGAAGATGAAGTTTTGCACATTTCAGAATTTACATACGGCAACTACGAAAAATCAATCAGATTTGAACAAGAAATCGATGACGAAAAGTCAACAAGTGAGTACAAAGACGGTATTTTGCACATCACATTGGCAAAGAAACAAGAAAACAAAAAAGATTCTGTAAAGAAAATTTCAGTAAAATAATTCTTCATTCAAATAATCCTTTTTTCACATTTTGACAACACAACGCTCCCTCGAGGAGCGTTTTTTTTACGCCCAATTTTCGCAGGCACAAAAAAACAAACCCGAAAAGGCTTGAGTTACACGCTTTTTGGGAAAAAAGAAATCAAGCCGGCGGGTGTTGTGACTGTAAAAATGTAAAATCTCTAAGAGATACTATATTCTGTAACTATAATACCTTGTATTGAAAACCATGTCAAGCGACGCAAACAGACCCGTAATTTGACAAAAAAACGAGATTATATAATAATAAAAACAGTTATGGTAAACGAATACACTACACATCAGAAAAAAGAAAACGAAAAATTAGCCGCATACCATTGCCCGAGATACGAAGAATTGCCGAAGATTGATGTTTATATGGATCAATTAATCGGAATTTTGGAAGAATATCTTACTCCGTTTGAAATTCCGGGGGAAGAAAAGACAATCACGGCGACAATGGTGAATAACTATGTCAAACAGAAGGTTATTGCCGCTCCGAATAACAAAAAATATTCTAAAAGCCACATTGTTTATTTGGTTGTAATTGGTGTGTTGAAGAACGTTTTGAGCATTTCTGACATCGGAAATTTGATTAAAATGCAAACGAAACAGTATTCTTTGAGCAGAGCATACAATTTTTTTGCGGAAGAATTGGAAAGCGTTTTGAATGTAACGTTTGGCACGAGAGATTTTGCCGAAGCGAACAGTAAAAAAGAAAGAACAAATCTTTCAAAATTAGTACGTTCGGCACTTTTGTCGTTTGCGAATAATGTTTATGTAAAGAAAAATATTTATTATATGCTTCAAGAGCAGCAAAGGAAAGCCGAAAAGGCAGAACTTGAAAAGAAAGCATAGGCTATATTTTCAGCAATTTTGAGATGTATTTCTCATCAAAATTTGTTATAATAAAAGTATAGCGACGGAGTTTTAATGAAAAAGACAAATTACGATTATTTTAAGGTTTCAGGCAAAAACGGTTTCCCGAAAGAATTATACCATTACACGTCGCCCAAAGCCCTCAAAGGGATTTTGAAAAGCAATCATCTTTGGTTTTCAAACATTTATTTTTTGAACGATAAAAGTGAGATGAAATACACATACTCACTGATTATGGAGATTTTGGAACAAATAAAAGAATTTTTGGTTCCCGAATTTTACCAAAAGATTTTGGCAAGAGCGGAATATATGACCTGCAACTCGTATTATGACGAGGAAAGCGAGATTTTTGCCCGTTTGGAATATTATGTTTTTTGTCTTTCGACGGAAAAAAACTGCCTCAGTCTTTGGAATAATTACACCAAAACGGCAGATAAAACAGGCTACGGCATAACTTTTTCAACCGAAAAATTGAAAGACAGCGTGGAATCAAAAGGATATGAATTTTCAGCATTTGCAAAGGTTTGCTACGACAGAGAAAAGCAAAATAAAATGCTGACAGACACAATTTTAAACTACAACCAAAAATATAAAGAAGCCAAAAACGGTAAAGAAAAACAGGTCGTTTTGTGGGATATTATTGATAATTTCAAAATTTACAGCGTATTTTTAAAACACCCCGCATTCGTTGCAGAGAGCGAATTTCGGATTGTTTTAGGGATAAGGAGCCACTCCCACAACGAGGCTTGCGAATTTGAAATTCAAAACGGAATTTTCGTTCCGCATATCGAACACGAATTGCCCGATGCGGAAACAACTTCAATTATCAAAAGCATAATGGTTTCACCGACTTGCGACAAGGAATTGGCGGTTTACAGCGTCAGAAAACTCGCTAACGCAACAAAACACTACTTTGTCCCGATAACAGTTTCGGATATTCCGCTCCGAACGCAAGCGAATTAAAAATGGAAAATCATTCTGACCAAACCTAAAATTACGGTTTCAATGATTTGCAAAACAATAAATGCCACGATGGGCGATAAATCAATGCCCGAAATCGGCGGTACAATTTTTCTGCAAGGGAGAAAAAAGAAATCGCTGAATTCTCTCAAAAAACGGAACGGTTGATTGTACCAATTAATGTTGGGCAACCACGTCAAAAAACAACTTACGATTAAAATGAAATAAGTTGCATTAAAAAGATTTCTTATAACACTGTAAATAAGGTAACCCAATTTTTTCTCCTCAAGTTAAAAATCTGCCGCCACAAAATAAATGCGGCGACAGAATTTAATCTATAACTATGATGTTTTGGAAGTGTTCATGCAATCGCAATTTGCTCTGTCAGCAGGTATGCTTTCAATCAATGTAATCAACATCTTTTTAAGGTTGTCGATATTTTCATTGAAGATTTTGCAAACTTGTTGGTGAGTAACAGGTTCGACATCACCTTCCAAACCGCAGTCGTGGTCAGTAATAAGAGCAATTGTTACAGGACACATATCAAGTTCTTTAACAAGATGAACTTCAGGGAACTGAGTCATACTTGCAACTTCCCAACCTTGTCTTGTGAAGAATTGAGATTCTGCTTTAGTTGAGAAACGAGGTCCGTTGATAGTGACGACAGTACCTGTTTCGTGAACTTTGATACCGTTTTTGTGAGCAGCATCGATTGCCAACTTACGCAACTCGGGGCAGTAAGGGTTAGCAGCACTTGCGTGAATTACTTTCGGTCCTTCAAAGAAAGTGCTCTTACGTCCGTCTGTCCAATCAACGAATTGATCGGGAACAACGAATGAACCGGGTTCAACGTGTTTTTGGAAACTGCCTGCCGCACAAGGAGAAATAACTCTTTCACAGCCTAAAGATTTCAAAGCCCAAACATTTGCTCTGTAATTTACCAAATGGGGCGGAAATCTGTGGTCAAGACCGTGACGGGGCAAAAATGCCACTTTGTGAGGTCCGATAGTTCCGATTGTAATTGTGTCACTCGGTTTGCCGTAAGGTGTTTCCATGTTGATTTCTTCAACTTCTTGTCCTGCGAAGAAAGAATAGAAACCCGTTCCGCCAATAATACCGATTGTTGCTTTTTTTTCATTTGCTTCCATTAAAATAGTCCTTTCTTAATGATAGTTTAATGATTATGGAAGATGATAACATAAGCAAAAAACTTATACAATCCTTTTTGGGATAAAAAAAGACCCGATTTCTCGAGTCTTTTTTAAAATCTTTGGGATTATTTATTAACGAACACGTTTTGAATCGCCCGACAAGTCGTTTTGGTCGGTTGTAACGTTCTTCAAATCTTGTGACAAGAGGTATTCACGTTCAAATGACCAATCATAATCATCAGAAGCACCTTCGTCATAAGCGGGAACGATAACACGTCCGTCTTTCATCAAACGGATTTTCAAACGGTCAGGGTTAACAACTGCACCTTCACCGTCGGCAACAGTCGTAATATTACGTCCGCCATTACCGTTTACGTCAACCGTAATATCGATGTGGTCCTCACCAGCCGGCCATTGCTTGGGCAAATCCCACCAAACCATACCGTCATTAGAACGGAATGTCGGGTCATCAGACGATGTACCACCGCCGTAACCGCCCATAAGAAGCATTTTTGAACCGATTGCTTTTTGCAAATCGCCACCGTTGTTACTCAAATCGGGGAAGAAGTTAGCGGAGTTAACTACACCGTTTTCGTTCATAACCGCCGAAACAGCATTTTGCATTGTGTTCATTGCTTTTTTGTAAAGAAATTTTTCTCTATTTTGAGTTGTTTTGGTGATAATAGGAATCAATAACATTGCCAAAATACCAACAATTGCAAGACAAACCAAAACTTCTGCCATTGTCATTGCTTTTTTCTTAGTTTTCATATTATTCCCTGTTTTCTTTTTTACGCTCTGCTATACTATATTACCACAAAACATGGATTTTTAAACATGTTTTCACAAAAATAGAATAAAAATATTACAATTTACTTGATATAATTTTTTTAGGTGTTTATAATCAAATAGAAAAGTTTTTCAAAACAGTAGAGGAAAAATCATGAAGAAAGATATTCATCCGGATTACAAAAAAACAGTTATCAAATGTGTATGCGGAAATGAAATTGAAACCGGTTCAATTCAAGACAATATTACGGTTGAAATTTGCAACCACTGTCACCCGTTCTACACAGGCAACCAAAAAATCGTTGACACAGAAGGACGTGTTGAAAGATTTAAAAAACGTTACCAACAAAAATAAATGTTGTAAAGCCGCATAGCGGTTTTTCGAAGATACCCGCACTTCTAAGGCGGGTATTTGCGTATAAAAGAGGTTACAATGTCAAATCACAAGGTTACAGTACAAGTTAAAATTATCTCCAAGCCCGAAAATATGCTCCAAACTATTTACACGGCTTGCAGAACTTGTTATTCTGCCGATTCTCCGATAACTATCAACGAGAGTGAAAATGCAAATGACCCTGAAAAAGCCTTGAAATTGGTCAAGAGAGTTATTTCATCAGGTCATTACAGCACAATCGAGCATATTCAGGTTTCATACGCTATAAGCGGGATTTCTCGGGCATGCTCGCACCAATTTGTCAGACACAGATTGATGTCTTTTTCCCAAAAATCACAACGTTACGTGCAGGAAAAAGACCAATTTGATTATATTGTACCCGCTTCTGTCGCAAAAGATGAAGAACTTGCGAAAAAATACGACGAATTTATGGCAGCAACGACGAAATTTTACATTGAAATGACAGAAAAAGGCATTAAGGCGGAAGATGCAAGAATGATTTTGCCGAATGCAACCGCAACATCAATGGTTGCAAGTTTGAATTTGAGAGAGTTAATTCACCTTTCAAATTTAAGACTTTGCACAAGAGCACAAGCGGAAATCAGAACGATGGTAAAAATGATGTGCGACGAACTCATCAAAACCGAACCTTGGCTCAAAGAATATTTAGTACCGAAATGTGAAAAATCAGGCTTTTGTGACGAAGATAAATCTTGCGGACGAAAGGCGAAAAGAGGACTTGAATAATGGAAGAAATGCTTGATAAAATCGTAAAGATTGAAGAAAAATATACCGAATTGGGTGAAATTTTAAGCAAGCCCGAAATAATCCAAGATTACAACAAATTCCGTGACCTTTCAAAGCAAAGAAAATCAATGGAAGAAACCGTTGAACTTTATCACAAATGGCAAGAAGCAAAAAAAGCAATCGACGACGGAGAAGAGATGCTTCACGGCGAAACCGACGAAGAAATGAGAGGTTTTTTAAAGGCTGAAATTGCTGAAAACGAAAAGAAAATCGAAGAATATTCCGAAAAGATGAAGGTTTTGTTATTGCCACGTGACCCGATGGACGACAAGGACATTATGCTTGAAATCAGAGGTTCAGCTGGCGGTGATGAAGCAAACATTTTTGCAGGCGACCTGATGAGAATGTATATGAGATACGCCGATAAAATGGGTTGGAAAACGGAAGTTTTGTCCAAAACGGAATCCGAAATGGGCGGTGTATCGGAAGTAATCATCTCTGTTAAGGGTGACAGCATTTACAGAAGATTGAAATACGAATCAGGCGTTCACAGAGTACAAAGAGTTCCCGAAACGGAATCGCAAGGCAGAGTTCACACCTCGACGGCAACAGTTGCAGTAATGCCTGAAGTTGACGATGTTGAAGTCGAAATTCGCCCCGAAGATATCGAAATGTCCACGGCACGTTCAGGCGGTGCGGGCGGACAAAACGTAAACAAGGTTGAAACAGCTGCAAGACTTTACCACAAACCGACAGGAATTATGATTTTCTGTACGGAAGAACGTTCTCAATTGCAAAACAAAGAACGTGCAATGCAAATTTTGAAAGCAAAATTGTACGATTTGGAACGCCAAAAGCAAATGCAGGAAATCACGGATTTAAGACGTTCACAAGTCGGAACGGGCGATCGTTCGGAACGTATCAGAACTTACAACTTCCCGCAAGGAAGATTGACCGACCACAGAATTAACCACAACCTCAACGTTTGGACGGTAATTGACGGCGATTTGGACGAGTTAATTGACTTGCTTATGGAACACGACCAAAAGTTGAAACTCGAAAAACTTGCAGAGATTGAAGAATAATGGCTGAGTTCAAACATTTTCCGGTAATGGCAAAAGAAGCGACAGAGGCACTTTGTCTTGAAAGCGGAAAAGTTTATGTTGACGCAACGTTAGGCGGGGGCGGCTATTCGGCGATTATTGCCGAAAAAATCATGCCCGACGGAAAGTTATTTTCTTTTGATGTCGATAACGATGCGATTAAGGCTGCAAGCGAGCGTTTGCAAGGGTTTAGCAATGTTAAAATCATAAAAGACAGCCACGTTAATATTCGGGAACATCTTGATGAAATGGGTGTTGAAAAAATCACAGGCGGGGTTGTTTATGACTTTGGAGCATCATTTTATCAGTTGACGAACGGGGAAAGAGGATTTTCTTTTCAAAAAGATGCCCCGTTGGATATGAGATTTAATCAAGATGCCAATTTTTCTGCTTATAATGTTGTAAATGACTATCGTGAGGACGATTTGGTCAGAATTTTCAGCGAATACGGGGAAGAAAGATTTTCAAAAAGAATTGCAAAAGCGATTGTTGAAGAGAGAAAAAAGTCGCCGATTAAGACAACGAGCGAACTTTCGGAATTGATAATAAAATCGACCCCGAGAATAAAGAGCAAAATTCACCCTGCAACGAGGGTTTTTCAGGCAATTCGCATCGAGGTCAATGGCGAACTTGATAACATAAAAGATACATTAAGAAACATTCTGCCCGTTTTGGAAACAGGTGCTATAATTTCAGCAGTAACATTTCATTCCGCAGAGGACAGAATTGTGAAAAACTTTTTCCGAGATAATTCGGCAAGATTTCACGAAGACGGAAAATTGGAAATCTTAACGAAAAAGCCTTTGACGGCAACGGAAGAGGAGTTGAAAATCAACCCGCCGTCACGTTCGGCAAAATTAAGATTTGCAAAAGTTATTAAGTAAGGAGCAGATTTTGACACCTGAAGAATACGAACGAAAGCAACCAAAACATACTCTCTCAAAACTCAACAAATCACTTTGTCGTTTGCTTGCGGTGATTATGATTGTAATGTTCGTAAGTTATTACTTCACAACGCTTTTACAAGTTCGCCTGTCGAAATTGAGCAGCGAAACAATTAAACTTAACAACGAAAATATCGAACTTCAAAACAAGATGGACAATCTGATGTCGTATCATAACGTCGAAAACCTTGTAAAACAGCACGGCAACCTTGATACAGCGACACAAGTAATAGAAATGGGAGAAGAGTTGCCCGTCAGTGAAAAACCGATAAAGAAGAAAAATTTTTATCCGAATTATTACAGATGGTCATTGGGTTTTTAGGTTCCAGCCGAAAATTTTTGCTTTGATTAAGATAGATTAACTTTTCACCTGATTTTGTCCGATGTGCTATGATTGCAAGGGATAAACGACTACTGCGAAAGCAAAAATAATGACAAATAATAATAATTCAGACAGAATAAAAGTTTTCAACAATCGGTTAAAGTGGTTAAAGATAATCTTTACCGTTTTTGCGGCATTGTTGGCGATTTATTTGTTCGGGGTGCAAATCCTTGATATTAAACATTATGCCAAAAAGGCTAAGGCTCAACGTATTGCCAAAAAGTTCATCATGCGTGGTTCGATTTTGGACAGAAACGGCATAAAACTTGCCTCTGACCAACTTTCCTACAATGTTTACGTCCACAGACAATATATGGACCATACTCCCGAGGAAATTGCTCACAAAATCGCTAAATACCTTGGTATGACTGAATCAGAAGTCGCAACAATTATCAAAAATAATCCGAATAACATTATTCTTTTGAAAAAAGACATCGACCGTCCGACGGTTGAAAATATGCGTAAATTAGGACTTCGGGAAATCAGTACGGACAGAAAAAATTGTCGTGTTTATCCTCAAGACACAATGGCAGCACACATTTTGGGCTATTATAATGCTGATGCGGACGTTGCTGCGGGCGTTGAGTTTACGATGAAAAAGGAACTTGAAAAAGTTGAGAAGGAATTAGAACAGGTAGAGTTGGTTGAAGAGGTTTCTGATGTACCATGTGAAAAATGTGGAAGAATGATGGTATATAAATATGGTAG
>CAKVJR010000061.1 GCA_934754855.1 uncultured Candidatus Melainabacteria bacterium | reverse complement strand
ATATAGTATTGTTCCACTTAGATTTGTAACAGTTTTAGGATTTTTCATGGCACTATTTGGTTTTTTGGTTGGAGTTGAAACAGTTATAGAAAAAATATTTTGGCACAACTCACCAAACGGTTGGGCAACAACAATTATTTTGTTGTGTGTATTTGGAGGAATACAATTGTTCTGTTTAGGATTAATTGGAGAATACGTAGGTCAAGTTTATAGAGAAGTCAAGGGAAGACCTCGCTATATAAAAGATATTGAACTCAAATAGACTACAACTTAAACCATTATAAATTATGGTTAATCAACAGAAATAAAAAAGCCGTACCACTGTCTATCGAATTTGTTAAACAAAATTTCAAAATACACTACCTCTTTTTACAAATACGATACCCGCAAAGATTGCCTTAGTGCTGCTATGTTTCCATCCTGACACGGTTCGGCAGATTACGCCACCATAAGTATAAACCTCAACAATAACATATTTATCAAAGTTATTTTTCAAACCCTCACAACAGGCTCTGCACCTCGCATTAACTTCGAGTCGAGGGATTGCAATTCCCCACGGAGCACGGCTTAATTATAATAACTCAAACAAAATAATTCCGCAACCCTGCAACAAAGAGTTGCAACAAAAAAGAGGCACCGCATTTGCAATGCCTCTTTTTTCTTTTATCTCAAATTATTTTCTGTAAAATACTTGAGTTTCTTGATTTTGTTCGGGTTTCGGTTGTTTTGCTCTGATGTCTTTAACCATTTCTGCAATCATTTCGTGGAATTGCATACCACGGTTTTCATCAATAACAACCTTAACTTCGTGCATTTGTTCACGTTTTTGTTCGGGAGTCAAGTTGACATCGTGGAGAACGTCCAAGTTATGACGAGCCATGCTCATAACTTTTTTGATGTCATATTCAGTCTTGCCGTCGATTGTAACTGCAAGTTTTGAATCAATTGTAACTCCAGGTAGGTCAATTCTACCGCCTGATGCACCACCGTGACCGCCGCCATCAAAAATTGACGAGAGCAATTCTGCGTGGTCTGAACAATCTGCAGAACGGAATGAAAGTCTGATACCGTTCATTTCAGCAACTTCAGAGTTTTCGGTTACGAAACCTGCTTTTTTGTCTTGGATAGCCATAATAGCGATTTTGTCCGCATCATAAGGTGATGAGTACATTTCTTTCGCTTTTCTTTGAAGTTCTGAATCTTTCGGATTACCTTGAGCGTTAACCTTTGACGGATCTGCTTTCAAAGCACCCATAACTTCACTGTACTTGAAGCCGTTTTGAACATCGAGAAGTGTAAATTCAGGGTCATGTTTCAATGAATCTTCCCAAATTTCGCACATATCGTCATAAGAAACAGAAACTACACCAACGCCCAAATCAGGGTAAACATGTTTTCCGTCAACTGCCATTTTAAGCATCTTATCACGAGGTGAAAGTTCACCCTTTTCTGATTCCGTAACAGGAGCCTTATCGGGGACATCGAATACGATGTTGTCACGAAGCCACTTTTTATCAACCTTTTCGGTTTGATTTGCGTTAACTTCTTCGATAAGCCATTTTGACATACCTTCAGGAGCAAAGTTAGGTCTGTCTTTTACAGACATATTCATGTGTTCGGGGAGAAGGTTTGCCGTTCTCGTAAATGACCCCGTATCTGTTGAAGTACCTGTAATAACCGATGAAACGAATTTTCTTGCTTCTTCAAAACTGTTTTTCATCGTATTGCCCAAAATACCTGCCTTATCAGCAACAATAGTAACAAGTTGAGTTGCCGCAGGAACCATATCCGAAACGAAGGCAAGGTTGTTTTTATGGATTTTTTCCATATCTACACCTGTAACATCTTTCGCATCAATCCATTCGTTGATTTTGTGCGGGTGGTGGTCGATGTAAATTTGTTTGTTTGAATTTTCGATATAATCCTTAAATCCGCCCGAAAATCTCTTCGGAGTAGGAATATCAAGAAGAATTACCAAATCGTATTTCTTTCTGTCTTCACCTTTCAACGGACCGTCATCAAACAATCTTGAAGAATCTTGCAAGTCAGCAAGTTCGTTTTTCAAAATTTGAACTTGAGCCTTAATTGCAGCAGATTGTTCTCCTTGTTCCATTTTTTGGATACTGTCTTGAACAAGTGCAATTCTGTCAGGGTTGTAAGGACGTTTTACATCTTCAATGCCCGGCATTTTGTTTCTGAAAAGTCCGGGGATTTTATCATCAACGGCACAGTCGATTTCTTTGTCGGGATAAGCACCTTTAATTGCTGTCTTCATACCGATTACGGCACCTAAAGTATCTCCGTCGGGCTTACAGTGACCGACAATCAAAATCTTTTTGTTTTCAGGATTATTGATTTCATCTGAAATTGCTGTGATTGCACCTTTAATTTCTTCAACCGCTTTCGGACCGTTAACTTGTGATTCGATGTCGAAAATCTTGCCCAAAACTTGTTCTGGAGAAGTCGGTTCCTGATACAACATAACTTGTTTGCTTACAGATGTATCTTTTGAATCCATAAATTCTGTAAATACTTTTTGAGTCTTTTCTCTCAAACCTTCATTTTTACCCGTGTACAAAAGGTTAACTCTTAAACCGATTGTCGGAGCCCCTTTTGATTTACCAGAAATAACGTTTGAAAGTTCAAAACGAAATTCTTTTTCGTGACCTTTCATAAGATTTTTCAAATCCGGTACAAGTTCATCGGGAACTCTGCCGATACCGCCTTTTTTGCAACCGCCGAGTTCGGGAACACCAAGTTCAAGTCTTTCATTGCCACGTTTGTCTGTGATAAATCTGAAATCAAGTTTTTGACCATCTTTCCATTGGCTGTCAGCAAGTTTTACAACATTGTTGTCACGAGCCCTCGGACCAGCACCTTCAGTGCCTTTTTGGTGAGCCGCAACCCCTCTGACTTTCATCTGAATTGCGTCAGTTCTTGTTTCGAGCGGCATGGGGTTTTTCATCTGTCCGCCGAATGAAACTTGCAATGCACTGCCTATTCTTTTGGTTGTAATTGCAGGTTTTTCTTGAGTTTTGCTGAACGAAACAGAATCTTCCGCAGCCTTAAAATTCAAATAAGAAGTTTTCACTTCATTTGGCTTCTTAAGTTGCGATAAATATATGCCGTTCAAGCCATTACCGTTGATTTGTGTCATAAATAATCCTTTCAAACACACTCCGCCGCACACACTGCGACAACTCTATTAAACCTCGAAAATGATTTTTTTGTTACTATTTCAGCACATATTTTTAAATTGTTACAAATGTTTGTATTATAATAAAATCAGATGAACAGAATTATCGGAGAAAAAATGGAAAATCAAATGGAAATCGGCATTCCGAGAGCATTATCATTTTATACTTACTATCCGTTTTGGCATGGATTTTTTGAAGGTTTGGGAATAAAAGTAATTTTATCAGACCCGACGACTAAAAAAACTTTGTCAGAAGGTGCCGCTCTCGTAGTTTCTGAAACATGCCTGCCAGTAAAAGTTTATGCGGGACATGTTTTGAATTTGATTGAAAAAGGGGTCAAAAAAATCTTCGTTCCCTCAATTCAATCCATCGCTCCGAAAATCTACAATTGCTCAAAAATCAGAGGATTGCCCGATATTATCAGAAACGTTATCAAGGCTGATTTTGAAAAGATTGAGGCAACTTACGACAAGTCTGCACCCCATCAGGGACTTTATGATTTCTTGAAAGAAGCGGCCGCAAAATTCGGCATAACCGACATCGAAATCATCAAAAAAGCAGCAAGAAACGGTCAAAAAATTTCCAACAATTTCAGACTTATGTCAAATATGGGCATTCCTTACGAAAAAGCACTCGCAAATGCGTTAAACAACAAGGTTATGCTCCCATCTGAGAAAAAAACATACCCGATTACAGTTGCCGTCATCGCACACGGTTACAATTTGTATGACAATCAAGTCAGCATGCGTATTTTGGACAAATTGGAAACAATGAATGTCGGAAGCAGAACCGCAGAGCAATTGACCGAACAACAAATGAAAGACGGCATAACTTCAATGGGTTCAAAACTCTATTGGGCAAATGAACTCGAAATTACGGGTGCATCGTCACACTACATTCAAAGCCACGAAACCGACGGTATTATCATCATTAATGCTTTCGGCTGCGGCCCCGATTCACTTATGGTCGAAAGAATTTCAAGATTTGCAAAACAAAACAACAAACCGTTTTTGAACTTATCAATCGACGAACAAACAGGTGAAGCAGGCTTTATCACTCGTATAGAAGCATTTACCGACATGCTTTTGAGAAAGAAAAAAATTCAATCAAAAAATATCTCAAAAGAAGACCACACAGACGGTACAATTTCAGACGAAATTATGGCTGGACTAAGAGATACGTTATAATAAAAAACATATTCCAAAAATAAAAAACGAGGATTTATTCCCTCGTTTTTTGTTGAAAAATCAAATTATTTTACAAATTTCTTCGTAACATTTTTAGCGGCACTGAACAAACTTGTATCTTGACTTAAATCTGTCAATCCGAGTTTTGATGCCGGGTTTCCAAAAACTGAAACAGAATCAGAATTAGAATTGCCGACAAAACTTGAAAGTGCTCCTGAAACTCCATCTGAAAGTAGATTTTGAAGTCCACTCTTGTTGTTATCGACATTATTATTATTCGATGCAAGATTACCATTTACATTTGCGTTATTTTTTTGTTGCAATACGTTTAGATAACCGCTATTCGATTTTGATACATTTGAATTTGCACCTTGATTTACGTTGTTCAAATATGAAGATTGACCGTTAACGGCTTGATTATTCAATCCTTTATTTGTTTTTCCGTTTGATTTTTCGGATTGAGAATTTTGACCGACAAGGTCATAAGCC
Source organism: uncultured Candidatus Melainabacteria bacterium (assembly GCA_934754855.1). Lineage (GTDB taxonomy): Bacteria > Cyanobacteriota > Vampirovibrionia > Gastranaerophilales > Gastranaerophilaceae > RUG841. The sequence goes on along the minus strand of CAKVJR010000061.1, from coordinate 5,249 downwards.
TCTTTAACTATTGATTCTATTGTATCTTGAGCAGTTTGCAGATTATTGCTCAAATTATCGGCATTTGAAAAATATTGTTGTGCTTTTTGGAAAGCATTTTGAGCACTAAGTTTTGCGGAATTTTCCGCAGTGGTGGCATTATTAAGTTTTGTTGTTCCTTGGGTTACTTTATTCGTACCTTTGGCAACATCTTGAGAACCTTTCGATATTTTTTTAGTACCGGAAGTTGATTTTTTCGTTGCCTCAGCAGTATTTTTAGTTGCATTAGTCGACTCTTTTGCGGCATTTGCGGTTTCTTCCGTAGCAGTCGCAAAATGTTTTACAGCAGAGGCAGCACTTTGTGCCGACTCAGCAGCATCAGTAGCCGCTCCAGCAAAAGCCGATGCCGCTTGAGAGAATAATCCGGGTGCTGCTCCTGCTCCGACAATTGATGCCAAAGCCGCCGCTGCAGCACTCATAAAACCAGTGCCGCTTGCAGTTTTAGCAGTTGCTGATGCCGCCTTTGCAGTTGCCTTGGTTGACTCTGCAGTACCTTCAGCAGTTGCCTTTGTAGCTTTCGCCGTATGCTGCGTCGCTTTTTGGATATTTTGAGCAGCCTCTTTCATTTTCGCTTGTGCAGCCTTGATAAGTTGTTGACCGCTTTTAATTTGATGTTGACCATTCGATATTGTCTTTTGACCGCTGCTTATATCCTTTTGAGCGGCAACTTTCTTCATCTGCTGATTTACAGCCTCTTGAAGTTTCTTTGAACCTTGTTTATTTGACGTATTTCCTAATGATAAATTTTGTTGAAATTGTTGTCCTGTAGTTTCATATTTGCCGATTTCGCTTTGTTCTTTTGAGGATAAACTACCTAATTTACTCTTCGTATCAGCATCAGAAACACCGTCCATCAATGATGCAACTTTCGCTTCGGGCTTCTGAATATCTGCATTTTTTTCCGCAACGGAAGTGTTTTGTGAGTTGCTGCCGTCGGACAAAATATTCGCCTTTTCGTTGTTTGCACCTTGAGTTGTATTTGTTTTGTTTGCATTTTGCAAATTAAGGTTTTTGTTTAAATTAATTTTAGAACTGTTTGAGTTTGTTGCACTTTCAGCAGAAACTTTTGCTTTATCAGAATTCGCAATTTCTCTGTCACTGTTATCTGTTTCAGTTTCAGCCTTTTCTTTATTTGCCTCACAATTGTTTTTTGCTTGATTTGCTTTCGATTTATCGTCGTTACTGCTTACTTGTTGGTCATCATTTTGTTCGGTTTCGTAATCTTCATCTTCTTCCTCTTGCTCGGTATAATAATTTTCCATACCGTTCATACGCAAATTTGAATTGATACTCGAAAAATCAATTACTATTTCAGACGGATTTTGCTGAGCATTGATATTTCTATACGAATTGACTTCGTTAGAATTTATTTTTTTAATTTTCGAATAATCAATTCTCATAAAATGAAACCTTTACTAACCTTTTATATCGTACTTCAACATGTATTATCGGCATTATTTAAAAAAACTTCGATTTTAATAATTTCAAATTTACAAAACTATACAAAAAAAATCAAAACAGCACAATAGCGTACGATATTTTCGTACGCTATTATTCTTAAAATAAAACAATATCAGGTAAAGAAATTATTCCCACATTGCGTTTTTAATCATTTTGTCATCTTGAGATTCTGCTGAAAGAGAAACGCTCATCGGAGTGAAAATGAAAACGTTTTCGCTGATTTTGCGTTGGTTTCCGTTCAATGCGTGAGTTGCACCGCAGAGGAAATCTACCAATCTTACAGCATCATTAGCATCAAGAAGATTGAGGTTAACAATGATAGATTTTTTATCTTTCAAGTGTTTTACGAACTCAACTGATTCTTTATATTCACGGGGTTCACAAATAATTACTTCCGTATTACCTTTGCCAAATGTACCGTTCACTACGTTTTTACCTGTTTCTACCGTATTTCTAACTACCGGTTTAATTTCGGGTTGCATTGCCAATTGACCTTCCGTCGGGTATGCAATTGCTTCTTCGGGTTCTTCGATGTAATCGCCTTCTTCTCCGCTGAAGCCCTTTGCAAAATTATCCATCCATAATTTAAGTGTATCTTGTACCGTCACTATTGTGTTCCTCCCATTATATTATTTTTTTAATAAAATTCTTCCCAATCGAATTATCGTAGCACCCTCCTGAACAGCAATAAGATAATCATTGCTCATGCCCATCGATAACTCATTCAGTTTAACTTTATAATCAAGTTCTAACTTATCTTTCAGAGTCTTAATATTTTTAAACAAATTCCGTAGATAATCTTCATCTTGAGATAAAGGTGCTATGTTCATCAATCCCTCAATCTTGAGAGAAGGAAGAGCAAGCAACTCTTCCATACAACCCAAAAGTTCTTCGGTAGCAAACCCGAACTTTTGTTCTTCATGTGCATTATTTACCTGCAAAAGAATTTTTTGTTCAAGTCCTTTTTTCTCGGCTTCTTTTGAAATTGCCCGAGCAAGTTTCAGAGAATCGACAGAATGTATCATATAGAACACCCCGACTGCATCTTTGACCTTGTTTGTTTGCAAATGCCCAATCAAGTGAAATCTTGAATTGTTCCGAACTTCCTCAGGTAATTTATTAATCTTCTCAAGTGCTGCCTGCACCCGATTTTCCCCGAAATCACGAAGTCCTGCTTTGTAATAATCAAATATCAAAGATTCGTCTGAATACTTTGTTACCGCAACTATTTTTGGATTATAAGGTACGAGCGTTGAGTTTATGAAATCAAGTCTTTCAGTTATGGCATCGTGCATAAATTCCGCCTCCTTTAAGGCATGCTCATAAACACTCTTCAATTATAAGCAATACAAGAAATTCAGACAACAAAATGTATAAACAACTATATGTTGTATGCCCGAAACCCATGCAGGCATGGTGATTTGCATGATTAAATTCAACTTTACAAAACTTCACAAAGCGTTTTTTAACGTGATATTAGGGCAACATATCGACATATTTCACAAAAATCCATGCCTTAATTTTGAGAAAAAATTAAATTTTTTAACCGATTGCCACATTAAAAAAAAATTTTATAATTCATATATGAATAATCTTTCGAGCGAATATCTTGAAAATTTTAAATTATACCTTGAGGTGGAAAAAAACTTTTCGCAACACACCATAAGGGCTTATGCGTCTGACATTTTGAGTTTTTTAATTTGGACAGGCGAAAAGGAAATTTCCGAAATTGATTATTCAAAATTAAAAGAATATTTGGTTTTCCTGCAAAAATTCAAATATACAAAAACCACAACAGCAAGGAAAATCGCCGCTCTCAGAACATTTTTCAAATTTTTATTCCGAGAAAGAATTATTGAAACAAATCCCGCAAAAGGTATTCATTCGCCGAAAAAAAGCAAAAATTTGCCGAACTTTTTGACCGAAGAAGAAACCGAAGAGATTTTAAACAACATAAAAAGCGATACCCCGTCAGGATACAGAAACAAAGTAATTCTCGAACTTCTGTACGCAAGCGGTATGCGTGTTTCCGAGTTAAGCGGATTGAATTTTTCCGACCTTAATATTGAAAACAACGAAATTAGAGTTACAGGTAAAGGTTCAAAAGAAAGAATCGTTTTAATCTCGAACAGAGTAAAAGAATTGTTACAAAACTACACAAAAACAGTTCGTCCTTTAATTAACACTGACGGACCAAAGCAGGAAACAACGGACGAATCGCCTGTATTTATAAACAAAACGGGGTTCCGACTTCACCCGCAAAGCATACGGGCGGCAATCAAAGAAACCGTTGAGCATATACAATTGCCGAAACACGTGACACCACACGTTTTCAGGCACAGTTTTGCGACAAAATTATTAAACCACGGAGCAGATTTAAGGGTCGTTCAGGAACTTTTGGGACACGCAAGCATAAGCAATACGCAAATTTACACCCACGTTTCATTACACCGACTCAAGGAGGTTTACGATAACGCTCACCCGAGGGCATAAAAATCCCGAAAAGCGAATGATAATCATGATTTGAAATAAGAATTTTTGTAACAATTTTTAAATTTTTGTCATGATTGAGATGCAAAATGTTTTTATATAAATAGAAGTATAAAAGTGACTATATATTATAGTGTAATATGGGGCAAGTAAAATGATTTCACTGACAAACATGCAAGCAAAGATTGCAGCAACTCAAAAAACTTTTGAAACGCAAAAGGCTTCGGAGGCTGGTGCAAACTTAGTAGTTGACGGTAGCGGAAACGGTAAAATCACAACAGATATTGACGATACCGTTGTTTTGCTCGCAGACGGCGATGATATTGTTACGGCAAACAGTAATAATAACAAAATCACGGCAGAATCGGGCAAAAATCAGATTTATATCAACGGTAACAACAACTATGTAGAAGGCGGTAAAGACGAAGACTACATTGTTTCAATCGGTGAACACAACGACCTTCACGGCGGTGACGGTAACGATATGATGCTCTCTATCGGCAACAATAACAAAATTGACGGTGGTAACGGCGACAACTATATTGCATTCAAAGGAAATCATTTATATGTAACTGACGGCGACGGCGATTCGATGTTCAGAACGCTTGACTTCGCTATTATGGAAGGTAAATTTGAACAATACGGCAACTATCTTGAAAATCAATTAGAAACAAAAACTCTTAAATCAGACGTATTGTTAAACACTCAAGTTGACACGGAAACTCTCGGCGATGACGCAGCAGCAACTGCCGAAAATTATGTAAGCAAACTTACTAACGCAGATAAAAATTATCTTGAAAACAATAAGATTGACCTCAATGCAAAAAATAGCGACGGCTCACAAAAATACTACATTGTTCAAAGCCCGACAGACGGTCAATACCACATTTATCAAGGTTCAGGTTCAAGATATACCGCTATTACAAACAGCAGCGATATGATTGATTTGAAAGACATTAAAACAATTCAAATGCGTGAAACAACAACCAAGACTTACGGCGATCTTCAAGAAAGAAACCTTAGAGGTCTTGAAGACATCACTATTGATGCTAAGAACGGTGCTGACAACATTAAGGTTAACGTATCAAAAGATTTGACAATCAAAGGTCAAGATGTTGAAGATTCAAGTAAAGCGAAAAATATTTTCGTCGTCGGAAATATTAAACTTGAAGATGATTATGGCAACATCAAACAAAAATCGACAGCAAGAGATTATTCGGTTATCACAGACGGTGCTTCAAAATTTGTAAACTCTGACC
>CAKVJR010000060.1 GCA_934754855.1 uncultured Candidatus Melainabacteria bacterium | reverse complement strand
AAGTAGAGCGTTGTGCCTGCAATCGTTTTAATATCACGGATATAGCCGATTCCGTATTGCGGGTGAAAAACTCTGTCGTCCTTGTTGAAATTTTGCGTCGATGAAGACGTTAACGGCAAATTGCCCTGTTGACTTTGCTCTCGAGCCTTTGCTTCCGCAATTCTTCTCTTGATAGGATTGTCCTCAAGAATTTTTTGGATTTTTGCATCGTTATCTGCCTTTCGCTCTTCTGCCGAGCGGGCATGCTTTGATATAAAACCTCGTTTTTGAGGTGCGACAAAGTTTGTGCCAAATCCTGTCGAGGATTGAGAACTTGATGAACTTGAGTTATATTTCGGTGCAACAAAATTTTTGCCGAAGCCTGTTCCGTTGAAAGTTCCTGATGATGAGGATTTTACGGAATTTACCGCTCTGTTGAAAGAAGATGTTTTTTTCTCATAACGTGATTCGTAGTCGTTGTCGTAATCATCGTTGTAACGGCTGAAACGATTGCGGTTGTAATCGTTGTTTCTTCTCGGACGAACGTCCTCTTCGTTTCTGTTTGTCAAATTGAACGGAATTTCGTTTATAAATCGGCTCGGTTCGTAGTAATTGTAATTGCCCCACATTTTGCGGCGTTCGGCATGGGTTATGAAAAGGCGTTTTCTTGCACGAGTTACGCCAACGTACATAAGACGACGTTCTTCTTCCATTTCGGATTCGTCGGCATGCCCGTTTGCTCCGCCTGTTGCTCTGCTGTGGGGGAAAATTCCCTCATCAAGCCCTGCGAGGAATACGACGTCAAATTCAAGCCCTTTTGCACTGTGCAAAGTCATCAACGTCAATGCATTGTCCTCTTCTTCGTAACTGTCGATGTCGGAAACCAATGCAACCTGACTCAAAAATTCGCCCAAAATATCTCCGTCTTCCGTAGGTTCAAATTCTTCCGCCACGTTGATAAATTCTTGCAGGTTGTCTGTTCTTGATTCCGCCGTAACTTCGTCGTCAACCTCTTTTCGCCAATCGAGATAATGAATTTCGCCGATTAAATACGAAATAAATTCAGGCAATTTCATCGTCGGTTGTTTCAGTTGCAAATTCAAAATCTGCTCCCAAAAATTTTTCAATTTTGTTTTTGTTCCTGCGGAAAATTCGTCATAATTGTCGATATCGAGCAAAATTTCCGACACGGGAATTTCTGTTTTTGTAGAAATTTCCAAAAGTTTTTTAACCGTCGTATCGCCCAAAGAACGCTTCGGTTTGTTGATAATTCTTGACAAACTTTGAGAGTCAGACGGATTTGAAATCAATTTCAAATAAGCGACAATATCTTTAATTTCTTCTCTGTCGTAGAATTTTTGTCCGCCGACGACTTTGTATGGGATTGAGCGAGCCATACATGCCTCTTCAAGTTTTCTCGATTGAGAGTTTGTTCTGTACAAAACGCAGCATTCCGAAAGTTTGTAGCGACCTCTCAAATCACGGACATTTCTCATAATATAATCCGCTTCGTCGTCCTCATCTCCGCCTTCGTAAATCTCAATTTTTTCGCCCTCTCCAAGGTTTGAATAAAGATTTTTTTCGGTACGCTCCATATTATTTTTGATAACCGCATTTGCCGCCTGCAAAATCATTCCCGTCGAACGGTAATTTTGCTCAAGTTTAATCATTTGTGCATCAGGGAAATTAACCTGCATGTTAAGCAAAATACGGTAATCCGCACCACGCCAACTGTAAATCGATTGGTCGATATCACCAACCGTGCAAAGACTTCTCTTGACAGGCTTATACATCGGGTCATCGTTTGTGTAAATCGATTTGATGAAATTATATTGTGCAAGGTTTGTGTCTTGAAATTCATCAACCAAAATGTGCTTAAACCGTTGAAAATACTTTTCTCGAACCTCTTTATTGTTTTTCAAAAGTTCGCATGCCATCAAAAGCATATCATCAAAATCCACGGCATTATTGAGTGCAAGTTGATTTTGATATTCCGTATAAACCCTTGAAAATTGTTCGTCCCGATATGACCTTGCCCTCGAGGCAAAATCATAGGCAGTAATCATTCTGTTTTTTGCGTCCGAAATGACCGTCCTAAGTTGCTTTACGGGATAAACTTTTTCGTCCATGTTTAACTTTTTCAGGGCATTTTTGATAATCGTGTTCATGTCGGTATCGTCGTAAATTACGAAATTCTTTTCGTATTTTTTACCGTCTTTTGAAACGTATTTATCAATGTCTGTTCTCAAAATTCTTCCCGCAATTCCGTGGAAAGTACCGACCCACATTCTCTTTACGCACTCTTCTCCGAGCCATTTTGCAAGTCTTTCTTTCATTTCTTTTGCGGCTTTGTTTGTAAATGTTACGGCAAGAATTTCATACGCCGAAATTCCCGATTGGACAAGGTTTGCAATTCTCGAGGTCAAAACTTTCGTTTTTCCGCAGCCTGCACCTGCGAGGATAATTAATGTTCCCTCATTATGCTCTACTGCTTGCTTTTGCTCGTTATTTAATCCCTCAAGTAAATTTACCATGTTCTTGTCCTTGTCATTAAATGCATGATACCTCAATCAAACATGCTTTTCCAAAATTAAAAGCGTTATTGTAACTTTTTTAAAGCAAGAAACAAAACAGGCGATTTTACAGGCAATTTGCGTTTTTTCGCAAAAAAAAATCAAGCACATCTTTGCTTGACTTTAAATTAACTTCTCTCTCTCTCAAGTTGTTGCGATGAATTAAACTCTTTGCTAATTCAAAGCAACTAATTTTGTTTTAATTCCCATATCGGAACTCATTGTTTTTGCATTGGAAACAGCCATGGCACGTCTTTTCTTTGCACCTTGAAGCAAGAATTCTACACAACTTGAAATATTATTTTCAGATACCTTAAGTTTCTTAATCATTCCGCTGTTCCCTATTAACTACATAATGTTTATCGGCAAAAAGACATGCAAACTTTAGGATTTTTTGTTGTTTTGTTAAAAAATCTTTACAAACTTTCCTTTTTCTTATATTTAAACTCCGAATTATTTTTGTTTTGAAAATTTTATTTGTTTCAAAAAATTTAAGCAAAAAAATGCCGTCGCAATCGCAACGGCTAAATCTCTTTTTTTCCCAAATTTACTATTTTACTATTTAACTGCGGCTATCATTTTGCCGACACCCATATCGGAATTTACCGATTTTGCACACATAAGTGCGTTTGCTCTCCTCTTCTGTGCACCTCTCAATAAAAATTCTACTGAACCTGAGATATTATTATTGGAAATGCTTAACTTCTTTATCATTTTATAAACCTTTTAAAAATCTGTTTCACTTACATTTTGGATATCGGCTGACCAAGTCGAAAACTTTAATTCTTTTTTGTGAAATGTTACAAAATCTTAACAAAATATGCTTTGAATTGCCTGAAAAGTAAATAAATAAAAGGTTTTTGTTTTTCATGAGGTATCGTTAAAAGTTAACGAAATATTTTCGCATGATTTTTTTCGGTGGTGCAAAGTAAAAACATGGATAAAAATTAAAGTTCTGTATTATTTTGCCGATATAATTAAATATAGATAAAACGGGTGTTGTATGGCTGTAAAATTTGGTAAAATTACTCAGAAAATTCAGGAAAAGATGCAAGATGCTAAACTTGCAGCCAAAGTTTCCAATGTTAAAAGTACTAATGTCGGAAGCATTTTTTCGTCAACAACTCCTAAAGTAACAACTTCTCAAACAAAACAATCCACTTCTCCCGCAAAGGCTGAGGAAGAAGAATTTACGGAAGAAGAAAAGAAAATTACCGCAAAAGATGTTTTGAAAAATATTTCGGATTTCTTTTCTGATAATTCTATTAAAGGAATTTTGGACAGCGTTTTAGATAACGAAAAAGTCGATATAAGTGATATTGATGACAATAATTACATCACTCGTGATGAAGCAAGAGAAACAAAAGATAAAAACGACAGTTTTGAAGATTATTGTAAATCAATAAATTTGGATTTGGATAATGCGACCAATAACGAAGTTACGGAAGCATATACAAAATACACTCAAAGAGTTGCCGAAAAGAACGAATTTAACGAACTTTACGACCTCTTTAAAGATGAACCGTCCCTTTCGTCAAAACTTGATGACACCGTAAAAATCAAAGGTTCTTTGGTTAACAAGTTGATGCAAGGTTCTTTGACTGATTTCTACGAAGATATTGCGGAAACGGGTGCTTTCAAAACAGAGGGCGAATCAGGCGGCAAACTTTATAACAAAAAATTTGATACAAAAATTTCAGCCGGTCTTACTCAAATGAAGCGACTTTTGAATGATTCAAGTGTTCCTGAGGAAGTTAAGGCAAAGGCTGAAGCGATTATTCAAAAATACGAAAATCAGGAAAAAGTTGCAATCGGCAGACGTGATGGCGGTTCGACAAATCTTAACGGAGAAATTGACGAACAGGTTACTCAATCAGGAACGGGCGATTGTTACCTCTTGGCAACTTTGAACTCGTTGCAGGAAACCGAATCGGGAAGAGAAATTATTAAAAATGCCATCGTTGATAACAAAGATGGTTCTTATACCGTAAAACTCAGCGGTGTTAACATGTCTTACACTTTCTCAACGGAAGATATTGAGGAAGCGGAAACCGCAAAAGTTATGAAAAAAGCAAAAGACGGCTCAGTCGTCGGCACGGGTGACGAAAGATATTCAAACGGCGACGATGATGCAATGTTGATTGAATTGGCAGTTGAAAAATTCAGAGAAGGTGTTTATAACGGCACAATAAAATCTGATGAAGATTGGCCTGATTATGCAACAAGCACTGTTGCCAAAGAAAAATATGAAGCAGGTCAAAGTGCTTTAACAAGTGGCAGTATGAACCAAATTCTTTATTTGCTTTCAGGAATTGAAACAAATTCTGTCAATAAGGATTCTATCTCAAGCACACTTGATGAAATTCAAAAAGACATTAAAGAAAACGGAGCCGAATATGCTCTTTATGCGGGCGTAACGGCGAAAAACGGTTATACCGAAGACCCGAACGGAAAATATATTATCCAAAACGGTAAATATGTAGAAGCAACATCTACAACACCTGCCGATACTCAAAGATATTCGTTCACGGGCAACGGTTCCAACGATATGTATATCGAAGATAAAAACGGATATTATTACCGTGATGAAAATGGAAGATACAGAAAATATAAAGGCGAGTCCGATGAAACGAGATATTCGTACTTAGGTAGCGGCGGTATCACCCTCGGTGATAAAGAAGAACATATCAAAATTACAAACAACGCAACAGGCAACCATGCTCTCAGTATTGTTGATATCACAGATGATACAGTAACGGTAATTAATCCTTGGGATTCGGATAATATCGTCGAAGTTGACAGAGATGATTTTGAAAGTTATATGTATCATCTTCAATACGCTAAATTGCCTTCAAAATCAGGTACGAAGATATCATAAAAGTTTTCAAAACAAAAAACGATGAACAAAATTCATCGTTTTTTTATTACAAAATAGAATGAGTCCGATAGACCAAACAATAAAAAAAGATAAATCTTCTTTCGCAACCCCGAATGGTGTTTGGATTTCGTATCGAACTCACATTTATATTATACAACTGTTTGTTGGCTGTTTAATCCTACTAAAGTATAAATTTGAATAAAAAAAACAGACTAAAGTTTTAATACTTTAGTCTGTTCGTAATTTTGTAATTCCTCGTTTATTAGAGGTTTTCGACGATTAAGTCGCCCATTTCTTTAGTACCGACTTCTTTCATACCTTCGGACATGATGTCTTTTGTACGGTAGCCTGCTTTGAGGACTTTTTTAACGGCATTTTCGATGTCGTCGTTTGCTTGAGAATTTTTCAAACCGTATTTCAAGAGCATACCTGCCGAGAGGATTGTTGCAATCGGGTTAGCGATATTTTGGTTTTTAATATCGGGGGCTGAACCGTGGATAGGTTCAAACATTCCGGGACCTTCAGAACTCAAAGATGCACTCGGAAGCATGCCCAAAGAGCCTGTGAGCATTGATGCTTCGTCTGACAAAATGTCGCCGAAAATGTTACCTGTTACGATAACGTCAAATTGTTTCGGGTCACGGATTAATTGCATTGCTGCGTTATCAACGTACAAGTGAGAAAGTTCAACTTCGGGATAATCTTTTGCAACTTCCAAAATAACTTCTCTCCAAAGTCTTGAAACATCGAGTACGTTTGCTTTATCAACAGAGCAAAGTTTTTTGTTTCTGAGCATTGCAGTTTCAAATGCGATTTTTGCAATACGACGAACTTCGTCCTCCCAATAAATCATATTGTTGTAGCCGACTCTTTTGCCGTCTTTAACTTCGACGCCTTTAGGTTCGCCGAAATAAACATCGCCCGTGAGTTCTCTGACAATCATAACGTCAACGCCACGGACAACTTCGGGTTTTAATGTTGATGATGAAATTAATTCGTCAAAAACAGTTGCAGGTCTAAGGTTTGCAAATAAGTTCAAACCTTTTCTGATACCCAAAAGTGCTTTTTCGGGACGAACTGCGGGCGGAAGAGTGTCGTACTTCCAATCGCCTACTGCCCCTAACAAAACGGCGTCAGATTTTTTAGCGATTTCAAGTGTTTCGTCCGGAAGCGGAACACCGTATTTTTCATAGGCACAACCGCCGATTAAGGCTTTTGTGAAGTTGAATTTCATGTCATATTTTTCTCCGACAGCGTTCATAATTTTTACGGCTTCGTCAGTAACTTCGGGTCCGATTCCGTCACCGCCGAGTAAACAAATATTATATTCTTTCATTATTTTACTCCTAACTTTTTAGCGGTATAGTTTACCAAACCGCCCTCGTTGATGAGATTTTGAATAGCCTCGGGGAATTTATTGCAAACATATTCTTTTCCCGTTGTGAGGTTTTTGATTGTACCTTCAGAAAGGTTAACTTCGATTTCGTCCCCTTTTGAGCATTCGTCCGAGAAAGTCGGGTGTTCTAAAATCGGCAAACCGATGTTGATTGAGTTTCTGAAGAAAATTCTTGCGAAAGTTTTTGCAATAATAACGCTGATGCCTGATGCCTTAATTGCAATCGGAGCATGCTCTCTTGAACTTCCGCAGCCGAAGTTTTCGCCTGCAACCATTATGTCGCCTTGCTTTACTTCTTTTGCAAATGTTTTATCTATATCTTCCATGCAGTGTTCTGCAAGTTCTTTAGGTTCTGATGTGTTTAAATATCTTGCAGGTATGATAACGTCCGTGTCAACGTCGTTTTCGTACTTCCAAGTCTTTCCTCTGAGTATATTATCCATATAACCCCCTTTACAAATTCTATAAAAATATTATATACTGAACATGTAGAATTTGAACTTTAATTATCAAATTCATTGGAGAAATTATAATGAACGAAAACATCGGAATTAACGCAGGAAAAATCTGGCAATATTTAGAACAAAACGGAGAATCAAAAATCGTTAGAGTAAAAAGAGAACTCAAACTCTCTTCTTGTGAACTTTATTTGGCTCTCGGTTGGCTTGCTCGTGAGGGTAACGTCGCTTTTTGTAAGAAAGGATTTTTCATGTGGGTTAAATTAGTTTAACCGTAAATCCGAAGAATTTATAAAAAGACGACGTAAGTCGTCTTTTTTTTGTGTAAAATTATAATTAAACGAAAGGACAAGTATGTTTGTAAAACACAAAAACTACAATTTACCGGACGAAGATGGATTTTTTGGAGAATTTGGCGGAATGTTTGTTCCCGAAAACTTCAAACCGGTGTTGCGTCGATTGGACGAAGAATTTGAAAAAGCAATTAAAGATGAAAATTTTGAAAAAGAAGTTTATGAACTTTTGAAAGAATATTCGGGACGCCCGACTCCGTTGTATTTTGCGAAGAGATTGACCGAACATTATGGCAAGGGAAAAATTTACCTTAAACGTGAAGATTTGAACCACACAGGTGCACACAAAATCAATAACGTAATCGGACAATGCCTGCTCGCAAAAAGAATGGGTGCGACAAAGGTTATTGCTGAAACGGGTGCAGGTCAACACGGTGTTGCAACGGCAACGGTAGCGGCACTTTTGGGACTTAAGTGCGAAATATTTATGGGCGAAACCGATATGTTCCGTCAACGTTCAAATGTAGATAGAATGAGATTGTTGGGAGCAAAAGTAAATCCTGTTTCTCAAGGTACGAAAACGCTTGCAGATGCTTGTGATGCGGCGATTGAATATTGGTTAAATCATGCCAATGAAGTTTTCTATGTATTAGGTTCTGCCGTCGGTCCTCACCCGTATCCGAAAATGGTACACGCTTTCCAATCCGTAATCAGCGTTGAATCAAGACAACAAATTTTGGAAAAAGAAGGACGCTTACCTGATTATGTAGTTGCTTGTATTGGCGGCGGTTCTAACGCAATTGGTGCATTTGCGGCATATTTGGAAGATGAAAATGTTAAATTAATCGGTGCGGAAGCAGCAGGTGAGGGTGCAGACACTGACCATACGGCAGCAAGTTTGACCAAAGGTAAAAAGACATATCTTCACGGCATGTACCAATATGTTTTGGTTGACGAAGAAGGCAATCCGAGAGAATCTTACAGTATTTCGGCAGGATTGGATTACCCGGGTTGCGGTCCTGAACACTGTTATCTCCATGATACGGGAAGGGCTGAATATTATCCGATTACCGATACTGAGGCTATTGAGGCTTTTGAAAGATTATCAAAATATGAGGGAATTATTCCTGCAATCGAATCTTCACATGCCTTAGCATATTTGGAATATTTAATGCCAAAAACGAACAAAGATGATATTATTATCGTGAACGTTTCAGGACGTGGTGATAAAGATACTGAAAGAATATTAGAAATATTGACACAAAGGAAGTTATGGATAAAATCGAAGAAAAATATTTAGAACAAGCGAAAAAGTTAGGTCGAGATTGCGAAATTTTGCCGGGCGGCGTTGAAGAACTCGCTCGCAAGTTGCAAAGAGCAGATAAGACAGGCAAACCTCTCAAGATTAAATTAGGTATGGACCCGTCAAGACCTGACTTGCATCTCGGACATACCGTTGTAATGCGTAAAATTAGGGAGTTTCAAAAGTTGGGACATACTTTGCAACTCTTAGTCGGCGGTGCTACTGCTATGATTGGCGATCCGTCGGGTAAGTCGGAAACTCGTCCCGCACTCACGCTTGAACAGGTTAAAGAGAATGCACAAACTTATTTTGACCAAATTTCCAAAGTTATTGATGTCCAATCGGCAGATGTTTTGAACAATGCCGATTGGCTTCACAAAATGACTTTGCCCGATATTATCGGTTTAGCGTCGAAAGTTACGGTTGCTCAAATTATGACTCGTGATGATTTCAGCAAACGTTATAAAGAGGGCTTGCCGATTGCCATTCACGAATTTTTCTATCCGCTTATGCAAGCGTATGATTCGGTTGTGTTGGATTGCGATATTGAACTTGGCGGAACAGACCAAAGATTTAACACATTGCTCGGTCGTGAAATGCAAACCGCTTACGGCAAGGAAGAGCCGCAAATCGTAATGCTTTTGCCGTTGCTTGAAGGTACTGACGGGGTTAAAAAGATGTCAAAATCTTATCCCGAACACTGTATCAGTCTTTGCGACAAACCTGCCGATATGTACGGCAAAATTATGTCAGTTCCTGATGAATTGTTGCTCAGATATTATTCTTTGTTGACTGATTTGTCGAATGAAGAAATTGCGAACATCAAAAAGCGTCTTGAAACTGAAAATCCTCGTGATTTGAAAATGCAATTGGGTCACATTATTGTTGAAATGTACTATAACACTGAAGAAGCCGACAAGGCTCAGGCAGAATTTGTTAATGTAGTTCAAAATAAAGGTGTTCCCTCCGATGTTCCCGAGTATAAAATCGATGCGGACACAACGGTTGCGGAAATCGTTATGACGAACAAACTTGCCGAAAGTAAGGGTGAGTTGAAAAGACTTGCTGCTCAAGGCGGTTTGAAGATGAATGACGAAAAATGTTCTGACATAAACACGGCAATCACGCTTGACATGCTCCCTGTTGTACTCAAAGTCGGAAAAAGAAAGTTTTGTAAGGTAGTAAAATAATGAAAATTTATGAAAATTTAACAGAATTAATCGGAAATACCCCTCTTATAAAAATCAACAAAATCAATGACGGAAACGCTCAAATCTGCGTT
>CAKVJR010000059.1 GCA_934754855.1 uncultured Candidatus Melainabacteria bacterium | reverse complement strand
CAGTAACAACAGCCGTAATGTTGTTTGTGATTTTCTTAATGCCTTTAAGCATTGTAGAAAGTCCCGTACCGCCGCCGATAGCAACGATTTTCGGTCCGTTATTGAGTTTTCTTTTTGCAACTAAATTATTCAGAAAATTAGCACGGGTATTATCGTCCGTTGCCTTTAAAACCGTATCGTTAGAGATTTTCCAACCTTTAAGAAACGCATAAGCACCCAAAATAATTAATACCGCACCGACAAGTCTGCCCAATGTCCAGTTTGCGTCCAAAATTCTCATTGCAAAACTTATCAAATGATAAATCGGTTTGAAGTCAAAAATTACGCAAAGACCGACTAAAGCAAACAAAATACCGATAATTTGAACTGAAAACCAACGTTTCAAATTCAACCCCGGCAAAAATATCGCTGCACCTTTTGGAACTAATTTCTTAAAAAATTTCAATATCATATTATACTAATGTTTCACTCCAACCTGCAAGACAAGCCTTATTGTAGTTGTAAGGAGTCGGAATAACGATTTCTCTTGCCTTGTCTAATAATTCCGCTGTTTTAATATCTTTTGAATTAAAGTGGATAGAATCGCACTTCATTTCTAAAAATTCACCGCCGCCGATTTTAATTTTTCCCGAATACATAATCGTTCTGATACGATTGAGCATAACCTGCATATCAAGCGGTTTAACGGGTTCCGACATATTTCCGTCGGCATCGTAATACTTATCAATAAACATTTCTCTTGCAATGTGAAGATTTGTTGTTTCTTCAACCATATCAGCAATTTCGCCACAAGGGAGATAGAGAATGCCCCATTTATCCCATTTTTGAACAGCCTTTGCAACGGCAAGAGCAAAATCATAGTCTTCAGCGGCTCTTGCATACATTGCACCGTGCAAACGAACATGCTCAACAGAAAGCGAATAAGATTCCGCAAAAGAAGAAACCGCACCGACTTGATATAAAACAGTCGCTTCAATTTCATCTTCGTCCAAATCCATCGGACGATAACCGAATCCGTGAATATCCTGATAGCCTACGTGTGCACCGATTGCGAGATTGTGTTCTTTACAAAAAAGAAGAGTATCTTTAATCGTCAAGGGGTCGCCTGCATGAAATCCGCAAGATACGTTTACCGAACTGACTTTTGAGATAACTTCTCTTTCCGCATCGTTTTGAAAAACGCCGAAACTTTGTGCTGCATCTGCGTTAAAGTCTATTCTTTCAATCTTATTTGACATATTGATTATTCTATCCGTTTAAATACTATACAAGAAAGGAACAAATCCTCTGACTATATTATATAACAATATTTCAGATAGTCTATATCATATTTTTATATGAGTTTAATTGACTTTACAAAATAAATCATTAAAAAAAACTATGTGAGAGAAAAAACTCATACAAATGAATGTTAAAAGAGAGAAGAAATTATATGATAATTCCGATGTAGATATAGACAAAGGGGAAATTATATGCCTTTCAGATACAGGCTACAAAAGGCATTAGATTTCAGAATAAGAGCGAAAGACCAACAATTACAAGTTGTAATTATCGCACAACAGGAAGTCTATAAGGTCGATGGATTGATTGAACTTAACAACCGTGAAATCGACACAACAAAATCAAATATGCGGCAAGCAGACGCATTTATGCTCGAGTCATACGATATCTTTCTCAAATCGTTGTACGAAAAAGGAACTCAATTAGAAGAACAAAGACAAAAAGCACTTGAGGTACTTGCAGAAGAAAAACGAAAATTGACACAGGCGGAAAAGGACGTAAAAGTTCTCGAAAAACACAAAGAAAGAATGCTTGAAATCTACAAAGAAGAAGAGAAAGCGGCAGAATTAAAAAGACTATCGGAAGTCGCAGTCCAAAGATTTTTCGCAAGACACAGAGAAGAACAGGAAGAACTCGAAAAAGAAGCAAGAAGGAATAAAGACAAGTGAAAATCGAAACAACCAATTCGACAGACAATTCAATAAAAACGAAAATCGAAAGATTGTTGAGAAAAGAAGACGGTGCAATGTTTTCGGACATGTTGGCAGGTGAAATAGGTTACACGAATTACCTCGATTTTGCCAACGATTTAAGCGACGACACATCGACAGAAAACTTAATTGCTTCAATCTCCGATTTCAACGTAAAAAACCTCAAATCTTCTTACAAATACGATTGCATGAGCATAGACAGAGATGATGCTATGTTTTTTGCAAATGCCGTTAAAAACGGAAACTGCGGATTTACGGTAAACGGACAAATTTTGACTGAAAATTTGGCAACGTCTTCTCAAGAAATCGGTGCGGTTTACAAAAGTGCGGAAGTTTCAAAAACTTTAATGAATATGATTGAAAATGCTCAATCGACACAAAAACCTGTCAGAATTGATTTTGGAAACGACATTTCAGCCGTAATCAGAGTAAGCACGGACGGAAAAATCAGTGCTCAATTTTTACCCACAAACGAAGCGGCGGAAGATTTCCTGAGAAGCAACATTGCATATCTTCAACAGGCATTTGAAGAACAGGAAATTCCTTACAACGAACTGTCTTACAGACCAAAACAACAAAGACAGCAAAATCAACAAAACCAAAATCAAAACGGATATAAACAATATCAAGAAGCAAATGATGAAGGAGAATACTAATGAACGATTCGTTTATTAATGCTCTAAACACGCAAACAATGACCTCTCACTGGATGGACGGTATCGGCGAAAACATGATGAACTGCTATACCCCCGGTTATCGTGAAAACAAAGTCAATTTCAAAACGTATATGGGCGGCGTAGATCCTGATTCGGTTTATAAAAGTTCAAGCCAAGGCAAATCAACCCCCGGTACATCTGATGAAAACGTTTACCTTGAAGGAAAAGGATTTTTCGTCATCAGAGATTCGGGCGGAAAAATTGCTTACACAAGATTAGGTGAATTCAAATTCGACGGCGAAGGCGTTTACAAAACATCTGACGGCAAAAGAGTTCAAGGTTACATCTTGAACGACAAAGGCGAAATTATGCAAGGTACAAAGCCTATGGACGCCGATATTTTCACCGAAGCAACCATTAACGGCGGCAGCGTTCAAATTCCTACAACAGACATCAAACTTTGGATTGACCCCGGAAACGGCAAATACCTCGGCAAATACGATGAATTTAAAATCGAAGGCGACGGTATTCTCTACGGTAAGGCAGAAAACGGAAAAGTAAAAACTCCGTTGTACAAAATTGCCATTATGAACTTCCACAACCCCGCTGAATTGTTTGAAATCAAACCTCTTCAATTCATCGAAACGGAAGAATCAGGCAAACCTGTTTGCAGTACCGGAGAAGTCAGAGGCGGTTTGATTGAACTTTCCAACTCCGGTTTGGGCAAAAACATCAACACCTACAAAATGGCACAAACCCAATGGAATATCACTCAAAAATTACTTCAATCCAACAAACAACTGCTACAACAAGCAATGGAACTTATGAGCAGTTAGTTAAACAAGGTCCTTAAATCCAATCAAATTCCATTCTTACGAGCCGACAATGTCGGCTTTTTATTTTGTATTACCTGAAAATCTGATAATAAACCTTTGAGCCTTCCTCTTTGACTTTTTCGACCCCAAAATTCATATCACCTTTTATGATTTTGTGTTTCAGCAAATTTGAAAATTTCAAATCTTTCAATTCCTCGTCCGACAAATTGTCAAACGGAACATTATCATCAGAAACAATCATTTTAAGATTTTGAAAATCGGGATAGTGAATATACATCAAAAATTTGATTATATTATTTGCCTCAAGAGTGTCGGAATAATATTCGTTAACCCCCAAAGGCAAGACTATTGTTTCTTTTCCCGCCTGTTGCATCATTAATTTTTCAAGTTGATAAGAATATACCCGCCTTGTTAAAAAATGATTTCGTTGATACGATATAAACTCCAAATTATTGTCCTGATAACGATACACTGACAAAAATATTGCCGCAATCATCAAAATTTTAAAGAAAAATTCTTTTTTATAACTGTTAAAATCTGCCGTTTCAAAGAAATATCCCGCAACGACAAAAATTTGAAACAAAATCACACCCGCATACGGACTTACGAACTTATACTGAAAAAGGTCATAATTTTCCATCGTAACCGACGAAAAACAAGCAATCAAATATGTTATAACCAAAAAATAAAGCAAAAAGCCCAAATTGCTTACGGCTATGCAAGTTGCCAAACGTAAATTTTGTTTTTGAAAATTTTTTCTTGTGAAAAACAATATTCCAAACAAGCCAAACAGAACAAAATACAACCTTTTGACACGGAGAATGCAATTTTCCCAAAATATCGGAATAAATTTCTTCCAATATGTAAAGAACACATGATTGTTCTGATAATCATGGTCGGTAGGGTTAAGAAAGAATATTCCGCAAGCCAAAATAAGCACAAAATAACCCCACAAAAAGAATTTCAATCTTGCTTTTTCAATTTCATTTTTATCCGAAAGAAAATACCTAACCCCGACAGCACAACTTAAAACGCTCATATACAAGAACGTAGAGGTATTTATCAATTCCGTAGTTATTCCCGTGAAAAATGCAGAAATCAAAAACAGGGTGAACATAAACTTTGATGGAATTTCATCTTTTACGTAAAAATAGAACGTAAACGAAAAAAATACAAAAAGAGGAATTACGCTCACATCATATTCCAAAAACGGCACAAGGTTATAAAAAACCAAATACATAAAAAATCTGTTGCACAAAAGAAAATACGCCGCCAAATACCCAAAAAGCAATATCCATAAATCGCTCTTTTTTCTTTTGGAATAAAAAAGCAAAAATCCTGCCGCAATCATAACCAAAACAATCGTCATAAGGACGATTCTCACTGCCAACATAAGGGAAATATTCAAATCGAACGGGTGAATATTAAAGGCGATAGGAATTTTTTCAAAAAGCAAATTGGCAAATCCGGTTGCAATATACCGACCGTGTTCCGGGTGAAGAAAAGTTCTTCCGTACGGAATAGACAAATCGTGTTCTATCATTGGCAAAACAGAAAAAATAACACTCGTATAAATAACGGGAGTTATAAAAAGCAAAAGAAAAAAAATCTTTGCAAAAATTCCGCCTAATATTTTTCCGAACGAATTATTCATAACCTTTTCCTTTCTGTAATGATACTTGAAACACGGTTACAGAAAATCATTTGTTACAAAACTTTAAAGGAATAGAGATATTTTGACCATGCCCCGCTTGTGTTTACTATAATATTTATCAGGAAAGAAAAGGGGATAAAAATGGCTGATGGACTCGAAATTTTGCCAAAAACGGTTCGAGATATTTTAAAAGTCAATAATGACGAGATTTTACGTCTTTGCAAAAGCGGTAATGTTCCGCTCAAGAAAAACGGAAAAGGTTTGACATACTTTACAACAGAAGATGTGAAAACCTTAAAACGCTTGCAAGACTTGCAAAATCAAGCAACTATGCAAGAAGAAAAATCCGTTCAACTCAAAAACGGGCTCAAAAAAACTCCGTCAAAACATACTGAAACAGCCCCTCAACTTCCCGTTGAACAAAAAAGAGCAGACGAAACTTTGGCACTTTTAAAGCAAATTACAGGTGCCGTAAAAAACATCGAAACAGGCGTATATGACAAGTTTGCATCTCTTCTTGACGAAAAGTTGGAGAGCAAACTTGAAGAAAAATTAGGCGGAATTGATGCTGTCATAATGGATCTGGTACGTTGCAAGACGGAAGCGGAAGATATGCGTAAAAAACTTGCCCAAAATGACAAGGAAATTTACGAACTCAAAAACGAACTTTCTTGCTACAAAAAACTTGCCGGCAATATTTACATCAAAAAACAAGCCGAGAAAGTTTTCGATTTTTAATAATCCTAAATAAAATCAACCTTTTCAACGTTAATGTCATCATCAAACGTGACAAAAGCGTTATTCAAAACGTTGAGATATTTTTGCGGAGTGACATTCATCATATAAACCGCCTCGTCGAAAGTGAGTATTTCATCTTTGACAAGTCGTTTTAAAATATCTGATTGCAACATTCCGCTACCTGCTAAAGTGCCGTTTTCATTGTAAAAACTGCCATTGTTGAGCATAACTTTTTGCCCAGCAAAAATTCCTTTTTTGAACTCGCAATGAGCAATCGGCAATGCGTCCGAAATCAAAACAATTTTACTTCTGTCTTTTGCTCGGAAAACCAACTTTAATACATCATCAACAACATGGTTTCCGTCCGCAATCATTTCGAGGAACAAATCGTCGTTATCGATTGCTTCGGCAATAATATTTTTGTACTTATGCGAAAGCGGTGGCATCGCATTGAAAAAATGAGTAACGGAATTACAACCCGCTAAATCGTCAGCCATCGTGTGTCCCGCCTGAACGAGAACGTTTTTGGAATGAAGATATTTGCAAAGTTCACGATTTTCATCAAGTTCGGGAGCAATCGTCACGATTTTGACAAAATCATCTTCAAGTTTTTTATAATTTTCAACAGTAGGTTTAAGGACGTATTCCGCCTGATGAATACCTTTTTTCAAAGGATTGATAAACGGTCCCTCAAGGTGAATGCCCGAAATTTTAGCAGTATTTGCAGGTTGATTTTCAGCAGCCTTTTTTATTATGCCGATTTGCTTTTTAATCTGCGAAAAATCGCCCGTCATCAAAGTCGGATAAATTCTTGTTATACCGCACTTTGCGACACCTTCTGCAACCTGAATAACCTCATCTTCGGTACAATCCATGAAATCAATACCGAATGCTCCGTGAAAATGCGTTTCAATTAAACCTTCCGTTTTGAACATTTTTTACCTCAATGATTGAATTGATTTTGCTATATCTGAATTTCCGTAAACATAACTTCCCGCAACGAGCGTGTCTGCCCCGAAATCCTTACAGATTTTGCCCGTTTCAGCGTTAATTCCGCCGTCAACTTCAACCCTTAAATCTTTGTTTGTCGAATTTGCTCGAATATACTTGATTTTTTCGGCACAATCAGGCATAAATGACTGACCGCCAAATCCCGGTTCAACCGTCATTACTAAAATCATATCAACCTTATCAAGATATTCTTTTATTTCTTCAGGATTTGTTTTCGGTTTAATCGAAAGTCCGACCTTAATGCCGAATGACTTAATCAAATCAATAACACTATTAGTGTTTTCCCTTGTCGCTTCGTAATGAAAGGTGATTAAATCAGACCCTGCTTTAGCAAAATCGGGAACATATTTTTCGGGATTTTCAATCATTAAATGAACGTCCAAAAACATATCTGTAACTTTTCTCAGGGCTTTAACAACAGGAGCACCGATTGTAATATTCGGAACAAAATGACCGTCCATAACATCAACGTGTGCCCATTCGGCACCGCCATCTTTAATTTTTTTGATATCTCTTTCCAAATTTGCAAAATCCGCAGATAAAATCGACGGCGAAATAACAACTTTATTCATCGTTTTCTCCTGTAATTTTTAACTTCAAACACGCATTATAAGCGGCTTCTCGCTCCGCTTGTTTTTTCGATTTTCCAACTCCGATGCCTAAATCCTCATCGTGATAAGAAACCTTAACCGTAAATGTTGCATCATTGTCCTCACCGAGTTTTGAAATCAATTCATAAATCGGCAAATCCTGATTAATTTTTTGGGTATATTCCTGTAAAGTCGCTTTAGAATTGAATTTCGGCAATATCGTTTTCAATTCTTCATCATATTTTAAATACAAATTATTCAAAAATTTTGAAATTTCAGCCATTTCTACACCTTGCTCAAAAAGGACTCCTAAAAAAGCCTCAAAAGCACACGCAGAAACGGATACGACCTTTCGACCACCTTCTTTTTCAAAAGCCTTTGAAAGACGTAAATAATTTTTCAACTTCAAATCCTGAGCGAGATTAAACAAAAAATCATCACTGACCAAAATTGCTCTGATATTTGAAAGTTTCCCCTCATTACTGTTCGGAAATTTTTTGTATAACATGTCACTTACAACAAGTTTCAAAACAGCATCACCGAGAAATTCAAGCCGTTCATAGCAATCTTTTGCGGGCATTTTGTGTTCGATTGTATATGACGGGTGAGTCAAAGCAGGCTCAAAAAATTTTTTGTCTAAATGCTCAAACCCCGTTTTTTTTAGCAAAGAAGAAATATCTTTACATGAATCCGACATTCGCCAAAGCCTTTTGAATTGTATCAAAGAAAGTCCAATCGCCCATAACGATACATTTGAAGAAATAATATGCAACGGGAGCAGAAAGTATGTAACTGTCCGCACGGTCAAGAAAACCACCATGTCCGGGTAAACTGTTGCCAGAGTCTTTAACCCCCGCATCACGCTTGATTAACGATTCCGATAAATCTCCGATTTGTGCAAAAAACGTAATCAAAACACCGCCAAAAAATGACTTCCAAAGCGGCATTCCGAGAACATATCCAAAGAACATTGCAATCAATATTGCAGCGACGCTTCCGCCGATTGCACCCTCAATGGACTTTTTGGGGCTGACTTCGGGAGATAATTTGTGCTTTCCGAATTTTCTTCCGACAAAAAATGCACAAATATCAGTTGCCAAAATCGTAAAGAACATCATAACGAGGTAACCAAGACCTTCATTGTGATTGCACAATGTCAAAAAGCCTTTTCCGGGAGAACCCAAACCTCTTATGAGATAAACGTGAGTGGGCAACCAACACAAAATAAATCCGAATACAGTCGTTGCGACATTTGCAATATAAGGTTGTCTTAACTTAAATAACACCGCACAGAACGACAATGTTACCCCGAAAAATATAATAAACGGGAACAGGTCATTTCTGTGAGCCACGGAAACCAAGAACAGCAAAAAAGCAACAAATAAAGATATTCTCAAAGAAGGCTGAAAACCTTTACATCTCAATATATTTACATATTCTTTTAATGCAAAGAACACAAAGATTCCGACCACCGCAGCGAAAACAAATCCGCCGATATAAATTGATGCAAAAATTATCAATCCGGTAATAAGTCCCGTTAATGCTCTTGTATCACTATTCTTTTTTGCTGTTGCTTCTTCCGTTGGAGTCACTATATTGTTAAAACCTCTTTTTCCTTTTCTGCACACAAATCTTCAATAGTTTTTGTGTATTTATCCGTCAATTTTTGAATACTGTCTTGAGCATCTTTAACGGCATCTTCAGGGAGATTTTCCGCTTTTTCCGCTTTTTTGACATCATCAGTCATATCACGACGAATGTTTCTGATGGCAACTTTTGCTTCTTCGCCCAATTTTTTAACGTCTTTTGCGATTTCTTTTCTCTTGTCAGTTGTCAAAGGCGGGAACGGAAGTCTTACAACGATACCGTCACTGTTCGGTGTAATACCCAAATCAGCCTTGATAATTGCTTTTTCAATTTCTTTCAAAATTGATTTATCAAACGGAGCGATAACAAGCGTTGTACCTTCTTGGACAGTAACTTGTGCCATTTGACGAAGCGGTGTGGGTGCTCCGTAATAATCAACCGTAACTTTTTCAAGAATAAGCGGATTTGCTCTGCCTGTTCTTACCGAAGCGAATGACTTTTTCAAAGTGCCTATCGCTTTTTCCATTTTTTCTTTACCTGTGTTCATAATTTCTTCAACCGGCATTAGTTATTACCTCCTACATAAGTACCTATTTTTTCACCGTTTAATATCTTCATAACCGCACCCTCTTCCGCAAAATCAAAAACGATAATCGGAACTTTGTTTTCTTTACACAAAGCACAAGATGCTGTATCCATTACTTTTAAGCCTCTTATAATAACATCGTCATAAGAGATAAAATCATATTTTTTCGCATCGGGATTAACTTTCGGATCTGCCGTATAAACGCCATCGACACCATTTTTCGCCATTAACATAACATCAGCCCCGATTTCCGATGCTCTGAGTGCAGCCGCCGTATCCGTCGTGAAGAACGGATTGCCCGTACCTGCCGCAAATATTACAACACGACCCTTTTCAAGGTGACGAATTGCCTTAAATCTTACATAAGGTTCTGCAACTTTATTGATATCAATAGCAGTTTGCACTCTGCAAGAAACATTCAACTTTCTGAGAGCAGATTGCAATGCAATCGCATTCATTACTGTCGCAAGCATTCCGACCGAATCACCCGACGCTCTGTCCATGCCTAATTGTTCGCTCTTTTGACCGCCACGGAAAATGTTTCCGCCACCGACAACGATACCGATTTCGGCACCTGCATCATGGGCAACTTTGATTTCTTTCGCAATCATAGCAACAGGTTCAGGTGCAATACCGAAC
>CAKVJR010000058.1 GCA_934754855.1 uncultured Candidatus Melainabacteria bacterium | reverse complement strand
TCTTAATTTTCATTTTTTTCTCCACTACCTAAACATCAAGAGTATAAACTATAACCCACTTTTTTCAATATAAATCCTCTCATTTTTGAACTATTTGTTACATTCCCCTCTTGACAAAAATTTTAAGAGTTATAGTATAGGGATAGGGGGTATATCTATATGACTTGTAGAACAGAAAAAGAAAATGCGAACTTAATCAAAAGGTTGAACCGTATAGAGGGTCAAATCAGGGGAATCAGCAAAATGATTGAGGCGGACAGAGATTGTATGGAAATTTTACCGCAGATTATGTCAACGTCATCGGCACTTCGAGGGGTATGGGAAATCATTGCGGCATCTCATTTAGAGGAATGTTTAAGCAATGCAAACGAACTTGAGCGGCATGAGGTTGTTGAAAAAATCGTAAAGCACATAAAGGAGTTAAAATAATGAGCGAAAAACATTCACATTGTCACAGCCACGACATCAATGATGAAAACGCAAAAAAGACTCTATACGTAATCATCATAACCATTTTGACGATGATTGCGGAGATTGTTTTCGGACATATAAGCAATTCAATGGCATTACTTTCTGACGGTTGGCACATGGGAACGCATGCCTTGGCACTAACGGTTACATTTATTGCATTTGTTATGATAAAAAAATTCAAAGATTCTGATATATTTCCGTCGGGAACGGGGAAGATTTCTCCGTTTGCAGGATTTATAAGTGCGTTATTCCTTGCGGTGACGGGGATTTTCGTATTAACGGAGTCGGTAATGAGATTTTTCAACCCGCTCACAATCGGATTTGACACAGCGATTTTGGTTGCAATAATCGGATTAGTCGTAAACGGCGTATGTTTATTGGTTATGCAGTCAAAAAACAGTGAAAAAGATTACAATTACAAAGCGGCATATTTGCATATTATGACGGACGCATTGACCTCTGTTTTTGCAATAATAGCCTTGCTTGCGGGAAAATATTTCGGATTATATTTTCTTGACCCGTTGATGGGATTGCTCGGAGGTTATTTGATTTTGAGATGGTCAATTTGCCTTATCAAAGAAACATCAATGGTTTTGCTTGATATGAAGAAAAACAATGGTCATTCGCACCCCGACGAGCATAACCACTGTTTTTCACATTAATATAACGGGGCAAGTTTAGAAGAATTTTATTTTGAATTTGCCCTGTGCTCTTCTTTTTTTGTAGGATTCAATTTCCGAAAAATCAAAATCTTCCAAATCATCTTCGTAAATTCTAAAGTGAGTTTTTTCGTAGATTTTTTTGATTAATTTTTGTTGGCAAACCTCGTTGCTGTCCTCTTGATTGCAAACAAATTTAATTTTGTACGGTTTGTCATTTCCGCCATACCAATATTTAAAATAATGATAAGACTCTTCGCAATATGGACCTAACGGTTTTGTTGCATAAATTAAATTGTGGTCTTTTCCGTATAAATCATAGAATTTTTCAATTAAATATTGATTTTTCTGACAATAAACAGAATCCTCATTAAACGGCACAAATTGTCGCCAACCGTCATAACAAAAATACGTACACCAAGAAACAAAAAACGTTATGAAAGAAATATAAGTAATTTTCTTGAATTTTTCAGAACTTTTTGAGAGGACAAAACCGATAGATGAAAACAATAATGTTAACAATATCATTTTTGTGAGGAAACGTATTCCGTAATGTTGAGAAATACCCAAATTGCAATCTGTCAAAAAGATAATTATATAGTTAAAAATAAGTATTGAGATATAAGATGAAGCAATTGAAACGATTAATCTTTTTGTTTGCTCTTTATCTTCAACCGCAAAATGAGCATATACCAAAAATACAGGAATAAAAATCAACTTCCAAATGTTTCCATAAACAACATACTCGAAAAATGCCTTATTTGTTTGCAGGAACGACATGAGGAGAGAAAATTCTTTTACGTTTGAATTGAACCAATCGTGAAACGTCGGAATTAAGAAAACAAAACAGTTCATTATAACGGCAACAATAATAAAAACAATATATAATTTATAATGTATTTTCGTTTTGACAAACAGTTTGTGAAATAATAATCCGAGAATTAATGTTCCCAAGAACACAAATTTATACAACTCATGCCCGATACCCGTCAGAAAAACAAGCGTTATAATACCGACAACTTTTGCATAGTGGACAAATTTATTTGAAGAAATATTTTCCTTGCCGGGGAGAAAGAAAAACCATCTTTGCGTAACATAATATTTTTCCATAATTTGAAGCAATAACAGAGGAAAAATAGAATTAAAGAAATAACAAACAAACCAAGTATCGTTATACAACCCCCAAATAAAATTAGCGGATTGAAGGTTAAAAACGATAAAAGGAAAAACAAACCAAAAAATAAAAATCGGCGTCAAACGTGACTTAAAATACTTTGCGGCATTTATTGTCATTACATACAAAAAAACGCAAAATATAGCAAAAAAGCCATACCAACCCGATTCTAAATAAAAATCCTGAGGATTGTTACCCGTAAAAGACGGAATAATTCTCGAAAACAAATGAAGAACAAATGACGCCAAAAACCAAGAATGGTCAGAGGACAAAAACATTCTCCAAAAATAATCCGCATTTTCCGTATTTGGCAAATATGACACAAATGGCATATATAACGTTTCGCAAGTAACGGTTATTTTAGAAATAAAGTTCCCGAAAACAAGATAAATCGCCAATATCGACATCAAGAAAGTAAATATGGGAAAAAATATATCTAATACTTTTTTATTCATAAGACACCAATATAAATTTTTTGAGATAAAGTTATTGCAATTTTCATGAGGTCAAAAATGTCTGACTTCGAGTCTGCAATTTACTGCCCTTTACCATTTACACCATCAATATCATTGTACTACATTGTAGTAATTATAATGTAACTGACACATCAAAATTAATATTTCGTAATATTTGAACAAAAACATGGCAATAAAAAATCTTGAGGGTTATTAAAAAGACAGAAAGTGTGTTTTTAGTTTTAAAAGAAAGTGTGTTAAAAATGGCTATTGCCCCTATTTCAGCAGTAATGACAGTGAATCATGTTCAAAACGAACAAAAAGTTGCAATGGATAAAAAAGCGGCTCCTCAATCAGTTCAGCCTCAAATGTCGGAAGCAAATTCAGGTGCTGCACTTCGTTCATATTTTATGGGCGGACAAGCAGTTTCATTCGGTTTTAACTGCTCAACAGGTAAGTTTGTAACAAAACAAATTGCAGATGTTCCTTGCTGCTGCTGCGGCGGAAGAATGATTTTGCAAAAAGACCTCAACAAGGTTGCAAGTTCATTCGCAAGAAATAAGGGCGACAAATTAGCAGATAAAATTAACCAAGATAAAGATTATTTCAGAAGCAATCAAGGCACAATCGCAGGAATGATTGCAATTGAAGCGGCTAAAAAACCCGGAATGGACGCAAAAGGTGCAATACAAGAAATCGGAAAAGATTTCCAAGGTAAATTGAAAAACTATTGCCAAGGCGTTTTGGACAAAACAAACGAAATTGCAAAAGCAAATATGGGTGAAGACAACGCCGTTTCTAAGTTGATTGCTCAAGAAAAAGAAAAAGTTGCACAAGGCAAAATCGACAGAATTGCATTTACTGAAAAATTATCGGGCATGCAAGAAAGAGGGGAAATCGACCCCGTAAGTTACGATATGGTAATCAATTCTGCAATGGAACTTCCACAAAATACAGAAAAAGCAATGAAACATTTTAATAAAGTTGCTTGCAAAGACAATACGGGTATTTTCAACGAATTGTTAAAAGAATCGACTCAAACAATCGAACACGTACACCCACACTCATTGGGCGGTAAAAACGATACTGACAACTACCTTGCAGAATGTGGCGAATGCAACCACCCGAGAGGAAATATGTCTTACCTCAAATGGCTTGAAGTTCACCCTGAATACCCCGTAAACGCTCAAAAACACATCGAATGGTTCCAACAACAAATCGTTGACGGCAAAATCGATAACAAATATGACGATTACGGCACAAAAATTAAAGCAACTCTTTCTAAAGAATCTGACGGAAGAATGGAACTTAAAGTTCTCGATAAACAAAAAATTCAAGAACTCAGAAACAGAGCAAGACACGGTGAAATCGTAAATGTTTCTAAGGAAATTGAAAAACAAGAAAAAGAAAAAGAATACGAAAAAGCATAACAAAAACTGAAAAACTATTACACACTAATTTATCGCCGATTTGAAATTTAACAAATCGGCGATTTTTTTGTATAATAAAATAAAGGATTGTAATGAATATTTTAGGATTTATAAATGGATAATTTTGAACCGATAGAAGAGCATAGAGATTTTGAGCCTATGAATGGCTTTGAACCGCAACAAAACTTCTCATTTGAACAATTTTCAAGAAATAATAACAATAACCTTGAGCCTCAACAGTCTTTTAACGGTGATTTTGAACCTCAACAAAGTTACGGCAACGATTTCGAGTCGCAACAAAGTTATGACAATAATTTTGAGTCAAATTTTCAATCTCAACAAAATTTCAATAATGACCAACAGCACGATTTTGAACCTCGACAAAGTTATGACAACGATTTCGAGCCACAACAAAAGTTTGAGAGTAAACAAAAAGTTAACAAGAATTTTGAGAACAAACAAAACGTTCACAATTTCAAATCTCAAACCCAAAAGGCAATAAATAAGCCAAAAATCGAAGAAGAAATTGAAGAAGATGATGAGGAAATAAAATCTTTCAAAAAAAACATCAAAATTGCGGGCATTGTGGTTATTTTAGTTTTGGTAAGTTTTTTCGCAATCGCATTTTTAGGAGCGAGCAGAAAATCCGATTATACCGATGTGATAATGGAAAGAAAGGTGTCAACACACAAGATTGAAGAGTTGCGAATTATTCCGAACAAATCCATATTTAAACCGGGAGAACGGTTTAAATTTGATATATCGAGAGATGTATTTTTCAAGGGTGATTTGAAAGAAGTTCTTTTGTCGTTCAAAATCCCCGAAAACATACCATACAGACAGGAAATAGACCAATTGGTAATTGTTCCGACGCCTGAGAAAATCGAACAGAGAGATGACGGAAAATATGCAGTTGTCAGATTGCAAAACCCGAAAGGCTCACTGCAACTTCACATTGCGGGCTTTGCGAAAGTCCACACCTACACCCCCGACATTGCCCAAAGATTGGGCAAAAACATTGACGGCGAACTGACTCCAGAAGAACAAGAACGTTACACAAGTCCCGAGCCTAATATCGAATCGAATGATAAATTTATTAAAACCACCTCGGCGAAATTCATTCCGAAAGCAACAAATGACTTGGATACGGTAAAAAACATTTACGATTATGTAGTCACCAATCTTGAATACAAAGACAGTGAAATCGGCAAAAACAAAGGTGCGATAGCCGCTTTGCACTCGAAAAAGGGTGTTTGTATGGAATTTGCTGACCTTATGACTGCTTTTTGTCGAACAAAAGGGATTCCTGCGAGAGTTGTTTACGGATTTGATATTCCGTTTATCGATATGGAAAGACTTTCAAACTTCGGTCACGCTTGGGTTGAAGCCTATATTCCCGAATACGGTTGGGTAACTTTTGACCCCACAAATAAAATGTCCAAACGCATTTTAAATCAGGCATTGGCATTGGACATAAAACCTTATGAAATTTTGACATACGCATTTAAAAACAGAAATTATCTGACCGTCGATACCAACGAAATTCACATGAATTACAAAGGCAGCGGCGATGTTGAATGTCAAAATCTGCACATCAAATTAACCAAAAGATAATCTAAAAATCTGATAGTTATCGAAAATAACGTTCATAACACTTTTATAACGTTTTTATCACGTTGCGGAGAGAGCCGCATAGTCGTTTTTGACTGACTCAACCAATCCCGGAACTTTCAATTTTTCAGCATCTTCGAGAATTGATTTGTATGTATTTTCGATTTTATTTGCGATATCTGCTCTTTCGGCACCTTTTGCTTGAGCAAGTGTATTTTCGAGGAACTTCACATAAGTTCTGTACAATTCGATTTGAGCGAGGTCAAGACCGAACTGTTTAGCAATCAACATGCCCTTTTCGAGGTACATTTTAGCGGCACTTGCATCACCTTTTGCGAGATTAATTTCCGCAACCAATTTTTGGAGATAAACCGCAATATGATATTGTGAGAATTTCGGATTTTGAGCGACTTCAAGTGCTTTCATCGCAACGTGTTCGGCACTTTCCACTCCTGCTATCGCAAGTGCATTTTTCGAAATAAACAACCATGAAATCAACGCACCTGTTACGATTTTTTCTTGAGCGTAATACGTCAATTCTTCGTCGAAAATGTTGTTAGCCTTGACATATTCACCCTCTGAGTAAGTCAACCAAGCGAGCATTAATTTGTAAATATGTTTACCGAATTTGTCATTTGCGTTTTCGGAATATTTTGCATATTCAAACAAAATTTCTCTCAAGCCGTCCGTAACATTTGAGAATACCAAATTCAACGAGAAAATCAGATTGCGTTCCAAAATAAATTGGGGATTGTCGTACTCGGGAATTTGCTCAATCGATTTCAAAATGCCGACAGATTCCTGAATTTTTCCGATAACCGTCAACGCAAACGCTTTTACCAAAGATAATTTTATCGTGTAAATAACATCTTCGATGTTGTTCATTTGCAAGATTTCAGAAGTATTTTCGACAATTTCGATTGATTTTGAATTACCTTGAAGTGCATAAAGTTTCACAAGAGCCATCGAGGTATCAAACCAAGTCGTAAACAATCTTTGAGAGAATTCGGGGTCATTATTCTTAGCCAATTCTTCTTCAAGAATGGGGAGAATATCATTGTTAGCAAGGTTTATGCCCTCTTCGCAATTTCCTTCGTTGAATAAAGCGGTCAATTTTCTCGACAAAATCAACGATTTTTCCAACGGAGAAATTTCTTCTCCTGCCGCATTAATAATCATATCGACAGTTTCGCAAACACCGTTGTTGTCCGAAAGTTGATAACAGATTTTTATCATGTAACCGCAAAGGTCAATGAGTTTGACGATATCAGAATTTTCTCTCGCATTAACGATAGGAGCGTTGAGATATTGCTTTGCTCTCTCGGGTTCTTGCTTGTAAATAAGTTTTGCAATTTTTTCAAGTGCCTCTTGCTGAAGATCGGAAATTTCTTCCGAATTTTCGTCATAATTAGAGCAAATGAGGAATTGTTCAAGAGCAAGGGCGTAAATGTATGTGTCGCCCAAATATCCGCAAAGTCCAGAAACATCAATCCACGCTTGAGTTGCTGCATCAGCCTCGTCACGATATTTTGCAACCGACGCTTTAATTATCGGATTTGAAAGTGCAAATTTGCCCAAAATATAGAAAACTTTTTTGCAAATTACACCAAATCTCGGATCATTGTGTGCTTCCGAGAAAATTACCGACCAAGAAGTCATATTCTTGAAGCAATATTCAAAATCCGAACACGGTTGAATTAACATCAAATCGACTAAACGCTGCATGAGTTCTGTCGTTTGCTCTTCCGTAATGTCCGCAATTGCCGCAAACGCCGACTTGTCAAACTTATAACCCAAAATTGATGCCGTCATAAGAGCATCTTTCAAATCTTGAGCATTCAAAGCCTTGTATCTTAACGAAATAATTTCTTCAATATTCTTCGGCAAGAACGGTAACGGCTCATCTTCCTTGAAACTCATAGAATTGCCGTTAATAAACATATATCCGACATCAAAAAGAAGAGCAAGGAATTGTTCCGTAAAGAAAATGTTTCCTTTTCCCTTTTCATTTATCGCAAAATTAACCGCCGTCGGAACCTGCTGAGTATTTGCAAAGTTTTTGATTAACGTTTGAGTTTCTTCTTCCGAGAGATTGTTGAGATACATCGTCGTGAAAATATCTTGTTTTGCAATATCTTTGTCGAAATACAATCTCGCCGATTTTCTTTCACGGTAAGTGATAAAGAGTTTTGTTTGATTGTTGATAATTTGTTTTCTGATTAAGTTTTCAATAAATTCAAACGATGCGGTATCAATATAATCGAAATCGTCAATTATAAACGCTGCCTTGTTCTTCGATGTAATTGAAACGAAAATCTTTTCGAGCAAAGCACAAGTCATATTTCTGTTATCGATAATGCTGTCAAAACCTGCATGCATTGTAGGATAGAGGAAATTCATAAAGTTTACGATTTCAACATCATTCAATGTTTCAAAGTTTTGAACAAAAAGTTGCTTTGTTTCATCACCAAAAAATGTTTGAATATCAGGGTGCAAATCAGGCAACGTCAAAAGTTTCAACAGAAAATCTCTGATTGTGCCGAAAGGAGCAACCTTAACAGACTCAGAGCATTCCGCCAAAATAGGAACGACTCCGTTTTGATTTAACGAATCGGTAAACGTTTTAATAATTGTGGACTTGCCCATACCTTCTTCGGCACAAACCGCCGCAATTACGGCATTGTTTTGGGTTTGAACAATATTTGAAAGTTGTTCAAGAAGCGGTTGAGCATCATCAAAGAAAACCATATCCTGATTTTCGTCAATTTCTGCTTCCTCAAGTGAATTTTCACTTTGAGCGAGCAATTCATCGATAGAAATTTCGGGAACTTCCTGTTTTACAACAGGTTCATCTTCCGACTCAATTTCTTCATATTCCTCATTGTCGATGTCACTGTTATCGTCAGCGGGAACAAAATCGGGCTGTTCTTCTTCATCAATGACTTCCTCTTCCTCAACATATTCAAATTCCTCGACGACCTCTTCTTCAGGCTCTTCGTCCTGAAAGACGTCAATATCGTCAACTTCAACGACATCATCATCTTGATTATCGTCAACGATTTCCTCTTCAGGAACATCAATCACCTCTTCTTGCGGCTGATAAGCAAGATTTTCTGGAATTATCGCATCTTCAACGTATTCCTCTTGCGGCAATTCAGATTGAGAAGCCGCTTGCGGTTGAACAGGCTGAACAGGTTGAGTTTGTTGAGATAAAGTTGATTTTTGAGGTTCAATTTTTTCGTTAGACTTTGAAAAAGTTTTCGAGCGATTTTTTTCAAAAGTCAAAACCGTTTCTTCAAAAGATGTGTGGCATTTTCTGCATTCTTTTGCATCGGGAAAGTTTGCACTTCCGCAATTTTCGCAATATTTGATGAGAATGGTACCGCAATTTGTACAAGAATCCAAACCGAAAAGATTTGCCGTGTTACAAGTCGGGCAAATAACTTTCAAACGCATATTACAATGCGGACATCTTATCGCATTGTCGTTAACGGGCTTTTTACATTTCGGACAAATTTTTTGACTCATAATTTTTTCTATGTATCGATACGAAATTTAATTAACTTCGATAATTCGAGAAGTCTTTTGCTGACTTCCGATTGAGAAATATTCAAGAGAGAACTGATTTCTCTTTGTTTCATTCCACGAATGTATCGTGCCTGATAAATCTCAAGATAGCACTTGCCGGGGTTGTCACTGTGAACTACACAAACGGCATCGGCAATTTTTTGAAGCAACTCTTTTCTGATAAGTTTGTCTTCAATTCCGATTTTGGGATCTTCAATATCGTAAGTATATTTTTTTGAAGACGGTTCTGTGTAAACGACAGTTTCCTGAACCGGCTCTTCGACCTCGGGAAGTTGGAAACGTTCTTCTTCAAGAGGGAGTTCTCTATGTCTTTCGTAGCGACCTGCCGAATTTCTCTTCAAACGTCCGGAATCTTTCAAAACGCTTATTATTGAAGTGTTTACGACTTTTTGAACATAACTTTCAATTTTCTGAATTGACGAACTGCTGTTAAAAACAATATACGACTTTTGGAAGGCTTCATTACAGAAGTCTTCCAATAAATCTTCGTTTCCGTTAAATTTTATATTCGACCTGACAAATTTCTCTATCAGGCGTCTTTGTTCGTCAAGTTCCAGTCCCATAACCGATTCTCATGAGTTATCTGTTACTGAAATCATAACATAAAGCCCGATAAAATGAAAATTAAAGTTAGAATGTAACTGTTAACGACATTTTCACGGTATTACCGCCCGTTGCTTTTTGGTTTGCTTTCAAAGTATTTTCGGCAAGTTCGGGGAACGGGCATGCCTCTACCGTTTGTTTAACACTTTGTAATACAATTTCATCAACTTGGGTATTTCCGCATGATTTTAAGATTATAACATCTTGCAAATTACCCGTATCAGACATTTTAATTTGAACTTTTACGGGAGTTGCGGGAGCCTCACCCTTTGCGGAAGCAAGATTTTTTCTCAATAC
>CAKVJR010000057.1 GCA_934754855.1 uncultured Candidatus Melainabacteria bacterium | reverse complement strand
GAAAAACAGGCATATTACACAAAATTGAAAAAAGAATGCGGATTGACTGAAGAAAGACACAAAAAACAGTTGAAAAAAATGTCCAAAAAGTCAAAAAAGAGTGCAAAATAATATAAAATTAAAAAGCCCCTGTTTCAAACAAGGGCTTTTATTTTAAGTATTTTCAATAACGTGTTCTATTTCTTCTTTTTGTTTATTTTTTTGTTTTAATTTTTTGGAATTTTCTTTATCAATTTTTCTTTGGTCGGAAATTTTATTTTCAGCAAAAGCATAAACCTGATCAGAGTGTCTGTGCGTTGCTTTTTCGAGTTTTGCAAGAGAAACATTATACGCATTAATTTTTGCAATATATTCAAGCATTGCGTCGTTATAGTTTTGTCTTGCATTTTGCAACTCGATGTAATTTGATTTTCCGTTGTAATAATCTTGTCCCGTAATCTCAAGGTTTTCTTTTGCCTTGAGGACTTTGTCCTTAGAATTAATAATCTGTTTTTCGGCAGTTTTTACGTTAAGGTAGCATTTTTTAACGTTATAA
The DNA here is from genome assembly GCA_934754855.1 of uncultured Candidatus Melainabacteria bacterium. Taxonomy (GTDB): domain Bacteria; phylum Cyanobacteriota; class Vampirovibrionia; order Gastranaerophilales; family Gastranaerophilaceae; genus RUG841. The sequence goes on along the minus strand of CAKVJR010000057.1, from coordinate 9,787 downwards.
TAGATAAACTGCTGCATTTCATCAAGGTCGGTTTCAGTTTGTGCAACAATTGCATTAGCCTGCTTAACCTGATTATATTGCTTCATTCCGTTAACGTTCATTTTCAATCCGACTTCAACAAAGAATTGGTTGTTTTTGAAGTCTTCGTTATAACCTTCCCGAACTCTGTATTTAACGTCATTTGCATAACCCGTTCTGACGCCTAAATTCGGATAAAACTGTCGTTTGATAGCCGTTACGGACTCTTTCATAGCCGCAAGAGTCGATTTAACAACTTTCAAATCGGGACTGTTTTTATAAGCCGTATCCCAGGCTTCTTCCATCGTAAAGGGCAATTCCTGAACATTTCCAAGTTCTTTTTCTCTCTCTCGTCCCGTAATGTTGTGCCATTGACCTTTCGGTGTTTCAAGAAAAACAGGTGAGAAGAAAGCATCATAAGAATCAAATACGTCAATTTTTACAACCTTAAATTCAGGCTGACCTGCAATATACATTGCGTTAGAAAGGTCTGCAAGTGCTTGGTCATAAATATTTTGAGCAGTCACAAGACTTATTTTTGCATCACTCAAATATACCTGAGCGTTAATTTGGTCAATCTCTGTTTTTTGACCTCTTTTAAATAAATCTTCCGTTGTTTTTAAAATACGTTCGTTGATTTCAACGTTTTGTTTTTGAACATTAATAACTTCTTCCGCCTGAAGAACATTAAAATATTTCAACTTAACATCGTTAATCGTTTCGCAAATGCTGTCCAAATATTTATACTCTTCCGCAAGTTCAAAAAACTTTTGCATTCTGATATTAGAACTTGTTTTACCAAAGTTATAAATCAATTGTTCAAGATAAACACTCACTAACGGGTAGTGAAAAACATGCCGACCTGAATCGTAATCAAAATCGTCATTGTAATTGTACGTAAATCCCGCTTGAGCACCGACTGTCGGGAAATAATCCGACCGAGCAACATTTACGCCTGCTTTTGCCCTTTCATAACTCAATTCAGCCTTTTTAATTTTCGGACTGTTTTTAACGGCAATTGAAATACAATCGGCAAGCATTAATCTTTCACCGTCAACGATTTTGCCGTCTTCAGTTATTGCAAAACAAGGTAATGCAAGCATAAACGCAAACAAAGCCAACAATAATTTTTTCATTCTGAACTCCATATCCCAAACTCTTTGGTTATTTGATTATAGCAAACGAAAAATTTATTTCAACGTTAATATTGTTACATTAGTTTAATTCATATGCCATATTTATTACAATTTTTTAACACACACTATGAAAAATTTTAAAAATCTGATATCGTGAAAGTGTGTGCCTAAAAAATGGCACCGGAGAAAAAAGAGGAAGATAGAAATGTCAAAATTTAATTTGATGGCGTACATTATGCCGCCTGAGGACAAATTATTTTTTGCGTATTTCCAAGACAGTGCAGACATTTGTCAGAAATCCGCAAAACTTTACGAACAAATTATGGAAAATCATTTGAGCGAACAATATCAGGAAGACGCTCTTAAATATAAGAAAAAAGCGAAAGTTTCTTACAAAACGGTTTTAAAACAATTGAATAAAAGTTTTATCACCCCGATAGAAAGAGAGGACATTCAAACAATCGCTGTCCAACTCTACAAAATTACCAAAAGAATTTCTAAAGCCTGTCTGAATTTGGAAGTGTACGGTTTAACAAACTTCACTGACGAAATGAAAGAACAGGCTTTAACTTTGTTAAAAGCAACAGACAAGTTAAAAGAAATTTTCAACGATTTCAAAAAAGTTTCCGATGTCGAAAGAATTACAAAATTAAGCATCGATATGAAAGAATTGGAATCTCACGGCGACGAAGTTCACAGAAACGCAATGAGGATTTTATTCTCAGGCAAATACGATGCCCTCGAAGTTATCAAACTCAGAGATATTTACAAAGAAATTGAAACGGCATTGGACGCTTGCTACTTCGTTTCCGATACAATCCTCAATGTTGTATTGAAACAAAATTAGTCATTGGAGAAAAATTATGAGTATTACAATTTTACTTTTAGTGGCTGTAATCGTTGTAGCACTTGCTTTTGAATTTATTAACGGATTTCACGATTGTGCTAACGCAATTGCGACAGTTGTTTCGACAAAAGTACTTTCTCCGAAGCAAGCCGTACTTTTTGGGGCAACATTGGAGTTCATCGGAGCATTAACGGGAACTCACGTTGCAAAAACAATCGGCTCGGGAATTGTAAATGCGGATATGATAACTTTGAGTGTAATATTCTGTGCATTGCTTGCGGCTGTGTTGTGGAATTTATTGACATGGTGGCTCGGGCTTCCGTCAAGTTCATCTCACGCCTTAATCGGCGGACTTTTGGGTGCGGCAATCGTCAAAGCGGGTTTTGAGGTTGTTCACATAGAAACATTGGTAGATAAAGTAATAATCCCAATGTTCACCTCTCCTGTTTTAGGATTTTGCGTCGGATTTTCATTAATGTTGTTAATCTCTTGGGTAGTAATACTTTTAAGAGCAAAACCCAACACGGTTAATAAAAAATTCAGAAAACTTCAACTTATCTCATCAGGTCTTATGGCACTCAGCCATGGCTCAAACGACGCCCAAAAAACAATGGGTATCATAACTCTTGCACTTCTTGCAGGCGGAGTTTTGTCAAAAGGTCCGAACGGAGAATTTGACATTCCTATCTACATCATTATCGTTTGTGCATTGACAATGGCCGCAGGAACGATGAACGGCGGCTGGAAAATCATCAAAACAATGGGTCATAAAATCATTAAATTAAAACCCATTCACGGCTTTGCTGCAGAAACATCAGCAGCGGGTTTGATTTTGACCGCATCACACTTCGGTATTCCGCTCAGTACAACTCATGTTATTTCAACCTCAATTATGGGTGTAGGCTCAACTTTTCACGCCCACGCCGTTAAATGGAGAGTCGTCGGAAATATCGTAATTGCTTGGGTTGTAACAATTCCTGCGTGTATGCTTATTTCGTCCGCAATATATTATTTGATTTACAAAATAATATAATTCTGATTCAGACAAAAGAAGAGGTACTTTTTCAAGTACCTCTTTTAATTATTTCTTTGTTTTGACTTTGTTAAAAATTCGCCTCATTTTCTTTTTCAAATCGACCTTATTGTCGCCGAAAAGACTATACAATACAGGCAAAACAATCAAAGTCAAAAACAGTGATGAAATCAAACCGCCGATTATGACCGTCGCAAGCGGTTTTTGGACTTCTGCACCCGAACCCGTCGAAATTGCCATCGGCAAAAAGCCCAATGCAGCAACCATTGCAGTCATTAAAACAGGACGCAACCTCGTTGCCGTGCCTAATCTGATAACATCGTGCATTGAATGTCCCTCAGCCTGCAATTTATTGAATGTCGATATCAAAACCAATCCGTTCAAAATTGCAACACCGAAAAGTGCGATGAAGCCGATAATTGCAGGAACGCTGATATACATTCCCCTTATCCAAAGAGCCGCAATTCCGCCAACTGCAGCAAATGGAACATTGAACATTACCAAAACCGCATCTCTGACAGAAGAGAATGTTCCGAGCAAGAGCAAGAAAATAATTGCGATTGAAATCGGCACAACGACTGCAAATTTAGCCATTGCACGCTCTTGGTTTTCAAACTGACCGCCCCATTGAATATAATAACTCGGCGGAAGTTTGATTTTTTCATCGATTTTCGATTGGGCATCTTTCACGAAACTGCCGATATCACGTCCTCTGACATTACATTGGATAATAATTCTGCGTTCGCCAAATTCACGGTTAACAGCCTCAATTCCGCTGTCAATCTTAACGGTTGCAACCTGACCGAGAGGAACTTTTCTGCCATCTTCCGTATCAACCAAAAGATGTTTCAAAAATTCGACATCGTTGTTTCTGCAAGATTCCGAAAATTTAACACGAAGTGCAAAACGTTTTTTTCCGTCCAAAATTTCAGAAACACTTTCCCCCATTGTTGCCGTCGTAACAAGAGTTTTTATATCATCAATATCAATTCCGTATCTTGCAATCGCAAGTCTGTCGGGAATAATCGAAAGCTGATTTTGTCCCGAAAGTTGCTCGACTTGAATATCAACTGCACCTTTGACGTTCTGCAAAACGTTTTCAATTTGCTCAGCCTTTTTCGTCAAAATGTCCAAATCCTCGCCGAAAAGTTTAATCGCAATATCGGACTTAACCCCCGAAACGAGTTCATTAACACGCATTTCAATCGGTTGTGTAAAACTGAAATTTACACCGGGTACTTTATCCTGCAAAACTTTGTCCATCTCGATACCGATTTTTTCCTTATTCATACCGAAACGCCACTTCGACTTTGGAATTAAATTAACGTACATATCGGTTTCATAAACGCCCATCGGGTCAGTCGCAAGGTCTGCACGCCCGATTTTTGAAACAACTTCCTTAACCTCGGGAATATTCTCTTTCAAGGTTTTTTCAACAAGCGTTGTAGTTTTTACCGCTTCTGACAAAGAAATACTCGGCAAATCCGCAATACCTATCGAAAAGCAACCCTCATCAAGGCTCGGAATAAACTCCGTTCCCTTAAATGACAGAGAAAATACGCTTACAACAAATAGTGTTATCGCTACTAACACGGTCTTTAAGCGGTGTTTCATAACGACTTCAAGAAAATCATTATAAGGTTTTCTGACCTCATTAACAATCACGCTCGGTTTGTCTTTGTTGTCATTTTTAAGGAAAATACTGCACAAAACAGGAGTTAAAAACATCGCCACCATAAGTGACCCCAAAAGGGCAAAACATACCGTAAAGACCATCGGAGAGAACATTTTATACTCCATTCCCTCAAGGGTCAAAACGGGCATGTAAACGACCGTAATAATCAAAACCCCGAAGAAAATCGGCTTCGCCATTTCTTTCACGGCATTTTCGATAATTTCAAGTTTTGACATTTTTCCCTGTTGTTCGCCCAAACGGTGAATAATATTTTCCGTCATAACAATCGAGCCGTCAACAATCATACCAAAGTCGATTGCCCCCAAACTCATAATGTTTGCACTAATTCCGAGTGCTTTCATTCCAATGAACGAAAACATCAGCGACATCGGAATTGTAAACGCAACAATCAACGCCGCCCTAATGTTTCCGAGCATCAACAAAAGGACAAGAACAACGAGCATACCGCCCTCAACAAGGTTTGTTTTAACGGTTTTGATTGTTTGTTCGACGAGGTTTGTTTGGTCATAAAACGGTTTGATTTTCACGCCCTCGGGCAAAGATTTTTTAATCTCTTCCATTTTGGACTTGACCTGTTTAATGACATTTCGGCTATTTTCACCCTTGAGCATCATAACGATGCCTGTTACGACCTCGCCCTTACCGTCTTTTGTTGCAGCACCCTGACGGAACATTTCTCCGTATTGAACTTTTGCAATATTTCTGATAAAAATCGGAGTTCCATCTCTATATGCAACAACAATATTTTCAATATCTTCGAGCGAATTAATCAGCCCTTGCCCCGAAACAATATATTGTTCCGACGAATGCTCAATAATCCCGCCGCTGAAGTTTGCATTATTATTTTTCAATGAGTCAAAAACCTGTTTAAGACTCAAATTGTAGGCAAGCAATTTTTCGGGATATAAAACGACCTGATATTCTCTTGTTTTGCCGCCCCAAGTGTTGACTTCGTTAACGCCCGGAACGGTCCTGAGTTGATATTTGATATCCCAATCGTGCAAAGTTTTGAGTTCATCTGGAGAGTAGCCCTTACCCTCGATTGCATATTGGTAAATTTCGCCCATACCTGTTGTAATAGGACCCATTTCTGGAGAAACGCCCTCGGGAAGTTTGCCGATTGCAGATTGCAAACGCTCGTTTACAAGTTGTCTTGCAAAATAAATGTCCACATTATCCTTGAAAACGACCGTCACCAAAGACAAACCGACCTTTGACACGGAGCGGATTTGAACAACATTCGGAATACCGTTCATCATTGACTCAATCGGCATAGTGACAAGTTGTTCGGACTCTGTCGGGGACATTCCCAAAGTGTCCGTCAAAATTTGCACCTGATTGTTCGTCAAATCGGGAAACGCATCAATCGGAAGACTTCTGAACGCCATAATCCCGCAGATGAAAATTACTGCAAACAAAAGGCAAACAGGTATTTTATTTTTGATTAATTTTGCTAATATCTGTTCCATTTCGACCTCTAATCTTCTTCCGCAAATTCTGATTTAAGCATTTCAGATTTGAGAGTAAAACTGCCGTTTCCTACGACTTTATCGCCCAAATTCAAGCCCTCATTGATAAAATAACCGTCGTTATCACGTTCGCCCAAAACGACTTCCTGTTTTTTGTACTTTCCTTCGCCAAAATCCAAGAATACAAAGGTTTCTTTGCCGTATTTTTGAACGGCAGAAATAGGAACATAAGCCTTATTTTCCTTGTGATTATTGATAATTTTGATATCGCCGTACATACCGGGGCGTAAAAGTGACAATGAATTATCCATAAACGCCCTTGCAACAAACGTTTGCGTTGCATCGTTGCTTTGAGGTTGAATGTAATCGATTGTGCCGTAGAATTTTTTTCCACCCAAACTGTCAGGGGTAAATTCCACTTTTTGCCCTTTTTCAATCTGTGCAATATCAGTCGAATAAAGCGTTATATCAAGCCAAAGTTTGGACATATCCGTAATTTCAAACAAAACTTGCTCAGGAGTAACGACTTCGCCCAATTTGATATTTTTCTTGGTAATAATGCCCGATTTCATCGAAAAAATCGGATTTTGGATAGCAAGATTTTCCGTGTCAAAATTCGGCTTAACGCCATAAGTACCCATAACGGCGTTAACTTCTTGTTTTATGTGGGTTTCACGCTCCAAAGACATAGCCAAATCATCTTTCGCCAAAAGATATTCGCTTTTAGCCTGCATAAGGTCTTTTTGCGGACTGATGCCTTCAGCGTATAATTTTTTCTCACGCTCGTAATTTGCTTTAGCAAGATTTAAGCGGGTTTTAACCTGACGAATAGCAATTCTGTTTTCATGAATATTTTTTGTCGCTTCGGCATTTATTCTTGTAATTTCAGGGTTTTGAATATATGCCAAAACCTGCCCCGCACGGACATAATCGCCCAATTTCACGGGAGATGCGGTAATTCTTCCCATAATCATTGAACTTACGGAATAGAATTTGTCCTCATCGGTTTTAATCTCACCTGTCGTGTTAATTGTCGTCGTGACCGGTTTTTCGGTAACAGTTACCGTTTCGATTTTATTTTCCTTAATCACATCTTGAGAAAGTTCAATAAATTCGCTTTGTTCAGCGGTTTCTTCGTCATTTTTCTGACAAGCCGTAAATACGGGGACGACCGCCAAAATCATCATTATTATTAATATTTTCTTATAATTCTTCATTGCTGTTTGCTCCCAATGCTCGTTCCAAATCGCTGAGCGATGTCTGATAGTTTGTAATTGCGTCAATATAGCCGTTTCTTGCCTTTTCATAAGAATTTTGAGATGTCAAAAGCATCAAAATATCACTTTTGCCCTCTTTAAAACTCATTTCTGATTTTTGAAGCACATCTTTTGTTTTCGGCAAGAGTTGATTTTCGTAAATCTTCAACATAGCAGAAGTCCGAACAACAGACGAATAGGCATTTTTGACCTCTAATTCAACTCTGTTTTCTTCTGCCTTTAAATCTTTTTCCAACTTAACCCGTTCCGCCTTTGCCTCTTTCAGGACGGTTTGCCCGTGATTAAAAATCGGCAAATCCATTGAAAGAGTAGAATAAACGCTAACGTGAATTACATCACCGCTATCAACATTTTCAATCATAATGTTAGGACCGACAGCAAGCGTCAAATCAGGCACGGCTGTTGCTCTTGCGAGTTTTTGAATTTGCTCGTTTTGCTCAAGCAACTTCATAATCCTTTTCAACTCGGGACGATTTTCCTTAGCCTCTTTAATCAAAATTTCCTGAACATTTTTATCGTCAATTTCAGACTTGCCGTAATCACTGTTTATTTCAGGTTTTACAAGTTCAATATCCTCGGGCAAAATCTCTCCAAGGTAAAAATTCAAATTATTTATAGCCCTTGATTTTTCAAGTTTTAACGCCTCAATGTCGCTCTGAGTGTTAACTTCGAGGATTTCGGTTTGAAGAACGTCAAGTTTTGCAATATCGCCCGCAATCTCTTTTTTTCTTGCAATATCACTCATTGACTTTGAAATTTTCAAAATTTCATATTCCGTATTCAACCGCTCCTGAGCGGAATACAACTGAATGTAAGCAGTTCGGACGTTAGCACGCAAGTCGATAATCGCCGTTGCAATTTCCTGCAAAGTTACCTCTTTTTGTTGCTTTGCAATATTAACTTTTTTCTTGATTTTACCGCCGAGTTGAATTGTCTGCTCAATGCCGCCCTTGTATGATTTGTCGGCAATTGAAGCATCTAAGACCATTCTCGGATTTGTCCAAAGTCCTGCCGTTTTAATTTGGGCATCGCTGATGCCAACTTTTGCACGCTCTGATTGAATTTGCGGATTATTTGCGATACTTGATGTAATAGCCTCATCAAGTGTAATCTGTCTGCTCCACGCCGTTTCTCCGCAAAACAACAACGCAAGCAATATCACTATTGTTTTTTTCATATCTTTCACCATAAAAATTGTATCTGAAATAAGCCTTTGAACATTAAAGGCTAAATGGTTAATCTGACTGTTCTTAATTTATCCAAATGACCGATATCAGGTGCTCTTGCCAATTTAAAATTCAAATTTCGTTTTTCAAAATGAACCGCCACAATATCAACAAATGCGGGCAAAACGCATACGGTTGAATAGTCTGCCGCATACATCGGCACGTTATTATCAGGGACAATCTCGTTGCAATTCGACGAAATGCTTTGGTCGGAACAATCTTCCGCCGTCAAAGACACCTGACCTTTTTCCGTTATGACAACCTGATGTCTTGCAATGCAGCAAGCATCAATTCCAAACATATTCAAACCGACATGGTCTTTTGCTACGCAAATCGATGCACTCGAAAATGTCGCAAAATTAACCAAACAGTACATTATCAACAATATTGTTATTATCGGTTTTGTGAAAAATTTTTTCATAACTCAAAAGATTATACACTTATTAAAACTATTTTTCCACTTCTGTAAAGTTAATTAAACATTACAGGCAACTTTGCCGAAAAAATCAGCCCATAAAATTTTCAAAACAAATTTCGTCGCACAAAATTTACGGATTAAAATTCAAAACAAAACTTATAAACTTCTAAACTTCGCCGACGCAAATAATTTCAAAAAATTCAGCCAATTTATCAAAATCCATAACCGAATGTTGAGTTGCATTCCAAGGATTTTCGACTAAAAATTTCGTTTCTCCTTTTTCATCTTTAAAAGGAGCGACTTTATAAGCGTGACAGGCGTAAACGCTATATTCTTTAGCAATCGGTTTTTCTGTCAAAGTTCCGTCAGACAATGCACCTGCCGTAAAAATGTATTTATCGGCATCGGCAGAGGTCATAAGAGCCTTAATTTCCGCTCTTTGTTCGGGATTTGCAGGTTTAAATTCTTTAACTCCGTCAATTCCGAAATCTCTCATAACGACATCTAAATCGCCGCCGATTGAGCCTCTGTAAAAATCAGCCTGAGTGGATAATTTTCTTCTGCATTCTTTATTTGCGGATTTCAAATCCTTAAACATTACGCCATATTCGTCAGTTTTTAAAGTCAACTTTCCGTTGGCATCAGGATTTTCAAATCTTGTCAAAAC
>CAKVJR010000056.1 GCA_934754855.1 uncultured Candidatus Melainabacteria bacterium | reverse complement strand
AACTATTTCTATTGCCTTTTGTTTTTGCATATCCATAATATAAAACCTCACATATTTTTAATATGATGTTTAAATTTACTTTCGTATTTTGTAATGGTCGATTCTTCTTTTGCAGAATTTTCTTTTATTCGTTCCCATACATCAGAAAAGGTTGTATTCCGATTTTTATATGTCTTATTCTTTTCTAACTTTGAAATACGCTCATGTAATGCCTTGTGTTTATTATAGCACAAAGAAACAGCACACTCAAGCACTTTTTAAAATGAGATAGCACAAACATAGAACAAAAAACAGAAAAAGGTATGCAGAAAAATCCACATACCTAAATCCAATATATTTTAGAAAATCCTTTATTTATAAAGGTTTTTCACTCATAACTATTTTGAAAAATAACGTGCTAAAAGTCCCTCAAACGCTCTGCCGTGACGGGCTTCGTCCTTTGCCATCTCATGCACCGTATCATGTATAGCGTCAAGGTTAAGCTCTTTTGCAAGTTTTGCAAGGTGAATGCCGTATTCTTCAATGTTGCTTTTGATGTTCAATTCTTCCGATAAAGTTCTTTGACCGAAACTCGAAAGCGTTGTTACGGCAAGGATTGTCGGTTTGGGGACGCCTAATTTTTTCGCAACTTCTCTCGTTAATTTTACGGTTGTTAACATCATTTTTGAACCGCCGATTGCACTGAGATTGAAGAAATCAACCCCTCTTCTCAATAAATTTGCAGATGCTTTTGCGGTTGTGTAGGGAATGTCGTTGAATTTTGCATCGAAAAATACTTTTGCTCCGTGTTTTTTAATCATTTCAACCGTTTCAAAAATACCGCAAGCGACTGCAAGTTGAATGCCGACTTTGAAATAACCGACGTAATCTTTTAACATTATAACGTATCTTTCAGCCTCTTCGATAGTGTCGCAATCCAATGCCAACACAATTCTGTCTTTCGCAAAAATGGGTTTTTTAACAACCATAACCTGTCCTCTATTACTAATAAAAAACATGTTAGCACATCATGCCAACATGTTTCAAGAATTTTTATATTAATTTTTGTTCGATTTATGCAAATTCGTTAGCAAATTCTTTTGCAAGAACGCAAGCTTTTTCGTAAGCAAAATCATCACCTGATTGCGATAAATTATCCAATGCTTTTTCAAAGAAATTGTCGCATTTTTGCAAAAATTCGGGCGATTGTTTCAAACAAAAGTCGATATCTGATTGAATATTGTCAGGTTTTGCGACTTGTGACTTGCCCAAAATGCCGGTGTCAGCGGGAAGTTCACGGACAGGTTCGTTAGAAACCTCTTTTTGAACTTTCGTTTCCGTTGATTTATTCAAATTAGATGAAATCGAAACTATATGAATGTTGTTATTAATCTCGTTCATTTTATCTCCGTAATCAATCCTAACGTCAGCACTAAACCTTGAATGAAAAATTTTTTGTTAGTCATTGTAATTAAATTGATTTTGTTCGGGGTTTAATTGTAGGAAACGTCCGTGTTTAGGCGTTTTACAGGATTAACATTTCTTTACAAAGTATATTTTAAAAAATTACTTTACAATTGAAGATTTTTAATTTAATATAGAGGAACAAGATCGGAGAAGCGAAATCTGAAGAAGATTTAGCGGAAAGAACCAGAAGGAAGAGTGCCGGAGTGGTTGATCGGGCCGGTCTTGAAAACCGTTGAACCCGCAAGGGTTCCGTGGGTTCGAATCCCACCTCTTCCTCCATTTAAAAGAGCCTGCAAAGGCTCTTTTTTTGTGCAAAATAAAATTAAACTGTTATTACATTTTTGCGTCGTTATTTATTTTAAAGTTTGAATATATCCAATTTTAAGGCAGTTTGAAATTTTATTGGAATATTTTATTTGATATTATATCTGCGTGAAATTTCGTCATACAATCTTGGCGTGATAACTTCCCATGCTTCTTTTGTTGGGTGCGGATCCGTTTCCGAATCTCTATATTTTGCCTCATTTAGAAAATTATTCGGTGTAATATCTGATACATAAATTACGTCAAAACCATCGTTTTCTAATGTTTTTATACGTTCGTTTTGATAATCTGCACGGGGATAATACAAAATTAAAAATTTTGTATTTTTGTATTTCTTATTAACTTCATTTTTTAACAACAAGAAATGTTTTCTCAAAAAGTCAAATTTTTGGTCATCGGTTATCCGTTCTCTATAAATCGGATATTCCAAAAAATTACGAATTAATGCTGCAACGTAACTGTAATATATCGGATTTTTTATTAATTCCAACGAGCCATCTTTCTTTTCCCTATAAAACGCAGATTTAAACCAAGGGTTACATTCCATATACAATCTTCTCATTGTATCATCTATTAATACATATATTATTAATTCAGGTTCTTTATTTATTATTTTATATATTTCTCCGCTTGAGAATTGCCAAATCATTGCCTGAATTCCCGTAGAACCGAGTGCTCTATTATACACCGGTCGTTTTGTTTGAAATTTTTGGGCTAATAAATATGATATGGTTTCGTTGTCGTTTAGCGGTTTTACAGAAGAAAGACCTTGTGCAAAAGAACAACCCAAAATTATAATTGGTTTCTCTTTTGAATCAGGATATTCCTCCGGTCTATAATAACATTTGTAAAAATCTTCGTATGATCTTAATTTCATAAAATAATTTGCTGCATTTATCACCTCAAGACCATTGTATTGCGGACTCATAAGAATAATCATTGAGATGTACTTAAATGAAAAATACACAAAAACAGTCAGAATTATGTTTATTAATACTATAAAAAATTTTTTCTTCATTGATTTTATTGTATCATTATTTTCTTATCAGGCAATCCTTTTTTATAACTTTCGTGGAGAATTTGGTGTTTCTTCGTCCGAAAATGACGTGTTTGACGGTTATAATAAAACCAAAAGAGGTGTTTATTATGATGATTCGTCCGCAAGAGTTTGAAGATGATTTGAAAACAGAGAGTTTGGAAAATATTATCAAAATAAAAAATTCTTTAATTCGGGAAATTAAATATTTTGAGAAAAATAAAGACATGATTTTTGCTCAAGATATCATAATTTGCCCGTCCCAAGAAGTGGTTTACAAAATGAATTTGCTCTATCTTGACGTTTGCAACAAGTTAATTTCAAGGAAAAACAGAGTCTGAAAATGTTCAATAATAACAGTAAAATTTTAAAATTTTCTTTTTCGCAAAATTGTATTTTTGATATAAATGACAAATATTCTTTTGAAAAATATTGTGATGATTGGATTTTGTCTTATTCGGGCATGAAAGAATTTTTTGGGGTAGTGAAAATAGACGATTATCAAAATTTTAACAGGCAAATTTTATCAATAATTGAACCCTGGAAGAGACAATATTTTCCAAAATACGATATTTGCGACGGTTTGGAATGGCAACTTGATATCAAATTATCGAACAGAAAAAATATTTTGCATTATTGCGGACATCATGAAAAGCCGACAAATTTTTATGTTTTAGAAAATTTATTAGACAGATATTTTGTTTGATAAAAAATACCATATCCTGTCAAAAAGTCCTATCCGTAAGTGTATCGGGGGATTTTAATCTTTTTGCTTTTTATAATTTAAAAAAACAATATTGCCCGAGTGGCTAATTGTTTCTTGCTTTTCAAAATTGTAAAATTGAGCAAAAGATTGGGTTAAATATGATTAAATTAACGGGAAACGAACATTTATTAGATGCAGTTTTTGAGTATTGCGAAGATATAATTACCGTTAAGGATTTGAACCTGAGATATGTCGCCTACAACAAGGCGTTTTTGAAACATATCGGAATTGAGGACGGCAATGCTGTTCTCGGCAAAACCATTCAGGAGATTGTTCCAAAGTCCGCTTGTGATGTGATTGAGGAAAATGTCAGAAAAGTTATTACCGAGTTAAAACCTTGCAGTTACACTTTCGTTCTGAACAAAGACGGGTGCAGCAAATATGTTAAACAAACTGCAACTCCCGTAATCCGAAATGGCGTCCTTACTAATATTTTAATGGTTTCCTCCGATATAACTAATGAAGAATGTTTAAACGAAAAATTGATTGAAAAGAATTATCAACTTAATACTTTACTCGAATATTTACCGTTTTTTGTTTACATGAAAGATAAAAATCGCAAACTTATTGTTGCGACAGAAAAATCGAGAAATTTTGTCGAAAACGGTGTTGATAATTTATCTGCCGATATTCGTCTTGATATCCCCACTGCTACTGAGCAGGCGGCTAACGAGGACAACTACGTTTTGCAAAATAAAAAATATCTTTCAAAAGAAAAAACCGCTATCGATATTAATGGTAAAACTCACTGGTACAGAATACATAAGGCACCTATTTTGACTGAAAATAACGACATAAACGGACTTGTTACCATTGCGAAAAATATTGACAAAGAAAAACAATTGGAAACTCAAAAAAATCTGTTTTTGGCAACGTTATCTCACGATTTGAAAAATCCGATGCAGGCACAAATAAGTTCTTTGAATATGTTGTATCGCCAACTTGTCGGCAAAATGAATGATGACCAAAAGGAAATTTTTGAACTTATTATTGAATCTTCAATTTATATGAAAACTATGCTTTGCACTTTGTTGAAAACTTGCAAAGAAAGTGACGGTGCAATTCAATTGGAACGCAAAAATTTTGATATGAAAAAAATCATAAATCGTGCCGTTAAAGAAATTAAAGAACTCGCTGCGTGCAAAAAAATTACGCTGTCCGTGAGTTCAATTTCCGATGAAAATTTTGTCTTTGCCGACGAAAATCAAATGAGAAGAGTCGTTTCAAATTTGTTGAACAATGCGGTAAATTATGCGTTTGAAAATACTGAAATTAAAATTTCTTTGTTCTCAAAAGGTGAAAAATTCTTTTTGAAAATTCAAAATCGAAGCGACATAATTTCTGACAGTTTGAAAAAACATATTTTCGATAAATATGTTTGCAGTGATAATTTGCAAAATAACAGTCAAACAGGGTTGGGCTTGTATTTTTGCCGAAAAATTATTGAGGCTCACGAAGGTCACATAAGACTTTATAATAATGAATATGAAAATATTTTTGAGGTGGAACTTCCGCTGACAAACGAAAATTCAGCTCTTATTTCACAAGTCGTTTTGTAATTTGTGTTGAAATTTTCATGTTGATGCTCAAAATTTTGGGTTAGTTAAAATTGCTTTTGAATTTTTTCCACCAATTTTTTGCTTTTTCAACTTTATCTTCAACAAATTCTTTTCCGTCTGAATAGACTTCTTTTGCAGTATCTATGCCTTTTTCGACAGTAGGTCTTAAAGCGTAATCGACTTTACCGAGTCCTTTTGCGATTTTATTTTGAACTTTTGCTCCGAGTTTTTCCGAATCCAATTTTTCCGCAGTTGTTGCTTCTTCTAAGTCTGTCAAAGAAATATCGTTAACATTTTCCATAAATTCATCTCTCGGGTAAGCAATTGTTTTGCTTGTATCCCAAGGATTTACGACATAAACGTTATCATCATCAACCGATTTGATGCTGTAAACATGTTTGTTTGTGATAGTTCCGTCTGTTATTGACTCATCTTCACCCTTGAAACTGCAAACTACGGCGTAATCGTCGGGATTATTTTGAAGTTTATCAAGGAGTTTTTCGCCCAAACCGTCGGCATTAATAACTCTCGGGTCAAGCCAATATTCAGCCTTTGTTCCCGTGAGCAAATAAACCGCTTCGTCTGTCATACCGTTGTTAAGCGGGTCATTTTCTGTTGTTCCGATTGATTTGTTGTGAGCCCTATCGAACGGGTAAATGCTTGCTTCTTTATTTTGGATATTTTCTTTTCTGTATTTTGCAAATGCCATTTCCAAAATATTCATGTCGGTATCGCCCTCAGAATAAGACTTTTCACCATCTTCGTATTGGTTAAGGGCAATTTCTTCTGCCGAGAAAGTATATTCTTTGTTTCCGCCGACGAGTTTAACTGTGACACTGCCGTCATCGTTGTGTGTGATTGCTTTGTTAAGGATTTCTTGTCCCTTTTCGGAATAACTCAATGCGGTTACGCCCGCTAAAACCCAACAATCGTTGATATCTTGTTGTTTTGTGTTGCCGATAACGCCGTCGCTGTCATATTTTACGGTTGTTTTATTGCTTGCAACTTTTCCGTCTTTTCCATATTGAGTTACGACTGTTTTTCCTATTGTATCGACGGTTTGTGTTTTAGAACCGTCATCTGCGTATGTGTAAGTTGTTGTTTTGTCTTTTAATAAACCTTCAAAATCCTCTTCTTTTGAAATTAATCTTCCTTGAGAGTCATATTTTGATGTAATTTGGGAATTATTTTGCGAACTTACATCTTTAACTGTTTTTGAACCGTCTTCGTTTACGGTTGTTTTGCTGCTTTTTACGACATTACCGTCTTTGTCGGTTGTGAGTGTTGTTTTGCTGCCGTCTTCATACGAAAAATTCATTTCGTTTCCGTCAATTTCCAATGATGAATTGATGGCTGACATTGCGTTTTCATAAAAAAGTTCCAAGTCTTCGGCAGAAAGAACCGTGTCGTCTTCTTTTCCGTCGGCAGTGCTTAAAGCAGCCATATCTTGGATTTCTTCTTTTGTGACAATTCCGTCTTTGTCCGCATCAAGAGCGTTGAAAATATTTTCAAGCCCGTAAGCATTTACCTGAAAATAGGTTGAGGGCGGAACATTTTTGATTTCGGAACGCATTTTTTCAAAATTTGCTTTGGCATTGTCAAGCGAACCCTCAAAAATACTGCCGTTAATAATGCTTCCGTTCTTGACGTTTTTCTTTCCTCCAAGAGCCTGAGCATCTTGAAACTGCTCGTCAGTACCTTTTAAGGTGAACCATTCTTTTGTATATTTTCTGATTCCGTCCACTAAACTTACCTTACACATGTGTATGACAATTTGTCATATTTCTATTATCGGATAAAAAAATTTTTTCTTTAATCATTATTTTTGAATTATTTTCATTTTTGCGATTTCGTTGACAGAATGCGGGTTTTTGTTTTAACATTTAACTAAAGAAAAAGGAAAATAAATGGGTAAAATTATTTTAACGGGTGACAGACCGACAGGAAAACTTCACGTCGGACATTATGTCGGTTCTTTGAGAGAACGTGTAAGACTTCAAAATACGGGCGATTTTGACAAGATTTTTATCATGATTGCAGACGCTCAAGCGTTGACGGACAACGCTGAACACCCTGAAAAAGTCAGAGAAAATATTATTGAAGTTGCACTTGATTATTTGGCTTGCGGTTTAGACCCTGAAAAATCAACCATTTTCATTCAATCAATGATTTCTGAATTAACGGAATTGACTTTTTATTATATGAATTTGGTCACGGTTTCAAGAGCACAAAGAAATCCGACGGTTAAGACAGAAATTAAAATGAGAAATTTTGAGGCAAATATCCCTGTCGGATTTTTGGCGTACCCAATCAGCCAAGCAGCCGATATTACAGCGTTTAAGGCAACGACGGTGCCTGTCGGTGAAGACCAAAAGCCGATGCTTGAACAGTGTCGTGAAATTGTCCATAAATTTAATGCTCTTTATGGAGAAACTTTGGTCGAGCCTGAAATTTTGCTCCCGAAAAACAGTGCTTGCCTCAGACTTCCCGGAATTGACGGAAAAGCAAAAATGAGCAAATCTTTGGGTAATTGCATCTATCTCTCCGATGAATCCGAAGTTGTTAAGAAAAAGATTATGTCTATGTTTACGGATCCGAATCACCTTAGGGTTGAAGACCCCGGTGAAACGGACAATAACCCCGTATTTATTTATCTTGACGCTTTCTGCCGTGATGAGCATTTTGAAGAATTTTTGCCCGATTATAAAAATTTAGACGAATTAAAGGCTCATTACCAAAGAGGCGGACTTGGCGATGTTAAGGTTAAAAAATTCTTGAACAATGTTCTTCAATCAGAACTCGAACCGATTAGAAATCGCCGTAAAGAGTGGGAAAAAAGAACTTCTGACGTTTATGAATTTTTGAAAGTCGGAACTTTTGCCGCAAAAGAAGTTGCCGCTCAAACTTTGCATGAAGTCAGAGATGCTTTGAAAATCAATTATTTTGATTATTTGAAATAAAATTCGATTTTGGAATAAAAAAAGTTGCATAAACATTTGTCGGTGCAACTTTTTGTTTGGAAAATTTTAAATTATGAATTTGCTTTTGCTGCCGCATATTCGATTAAGCATTTTGCCAATTGGTCGGGGCAACTTGTTCCTTTTCCGCCGCAATCAATTCCTCTCAATTTTTCTGCAACATCTTTGATTTTCATTCCTTTGATGAGGCTTTTTATACCTTGCAAATTGCCGTTGCAACCGCCTAAAAATTCTGCATCAACAATAGTGTCGTTATTTTCAATTTGAAGCAAAATCATTTTGCAACAAGTGCCTGAGGTTTGATATTTTATTGTTTCTTTTGCCATTTTAGTCCTCTTTCTTATTTTTTGGGAATGCTTCGCAACAAAGTTGGCATGCCGTAAATATTTTTGAAGCCTTTAAATTTTTTCTGAAACATTTATATTTCGGACTGTTGATAATTTCTTTCAGCGATTTTTCTCTTACAGAGCCGATTTTGTACGCCAAACAAGGGTAAATGTCGCCCTCGGGGTTTATGAAAAGATTGCAGAACGGAATGACGCAAGGTTCGTAAAGATCCGTAACGTGGTCGTGTCCGTGTTCAAATAAATATTTTAACTGCTTCAATCCGTCCATGTTCGGTTTGAATTTCGGAGCCCAACGGAGTTTTGTCGGAGAATGTTTTGAAATTTTTACCATTTCACTGTAAACCGCCTCAAATGACTCCATATCAAAATATTGCTCAAGCGGATATTCCTGCTTGTAAAATTCTTCCGTGAAATTTTCTCTCAAAATCGGATATTGTCTTAAATTATTGTTTCGGAGAACGGCAATCGAGAAGAAATCAATTCCTTTTTTAGAACACCATTCGTAAAGTTTAAGCAAATCTTCGTGATTGTCGGGAAGAAGAATTGTTTTTACATCGGTTAAAATTTTGTGTCTTTTTTGCTTCATCATCGACATCATCATGTCCGTTTTTTCCATTAATGTGTCGAAAGCACCTTCATGACATCTGTTTTTGTCATGATTTTTTCCCCAACCGTCAAGAGAAAATGAATATAATAACAATTTATTCTTAATAAAATCCTCAAATAATTCTTCCGTTAACAAAAGACCGTTTGTGTAAAGATTAACTTTTCCGGGGGTTTGCTCCGATGCGGCGTGATAAATTTCAAGAAATCCTTTTCTTGCCAAAGGTTCGCCTCCGATAATAGAAATATTTGCAAATCTCGGAATTTGCTTGATAACCTTAATCCACTCTTCTGTCGAGAGTTCGTTTTTGAGTTGTCTTTCTTCATGCCCCAAATAACAATAAGGACACTTCAAATTGCATCTGTAAGTCACATCAAGAAAATATCGGATAGGTGCGTGAACACTGCCGTCCTTTTCGTTGAAAGACCAGTTTGAATATGCTGTTCTGACTATATCAAAAATATAAGAACAATCAATTAACATTCGGTTTCTCCTATCTATTTGATTATATTATTTTAAAATATTTTTACAAGTAAAATGCACCGCAATACAATTGTTTTGGGAGTATATACTCTGATATATTCAGAATTATTAAATCGTCGAATAGCATGGTATTATTGGATTTTGCAAGTTAATATTTTGTAACATATCTAAAATAAAAAGGCAATTTTTTTTATCTTTGATTTTTTATATAAGAGTAAATCAGAATAAATGGATTTAATAATTCATTTAAAGATTTACGATTTAAAGATAGAAGATAGGATAGAAAGTTAATAGGAGAGAAAATTATGATCGGAGCAAAAGACCAAATCGACAAATTGTTGGTACAAAAGTATGCAATGGAAAAAGTAGATAATTCATCATTGACGACATTGGTGGATTCAAATAAGATGTTAGAAACGATTACAGATTATGCGGACATGCAGAGAAATATGTTGGCATTGAATGCCAGACTACAGAATGTATGTTCGGCAATCAATGCCAAATCGGCAATTTATGTAAACAGAAGAAGGGTATCACAACCTACAAAATAAGGTGAAGTTGCCCTTTGGGGGCAACTATGAAAAAGATTATACTTGCATCGTCATCGCCACGAAGACGAGAATTGTTAACCAAGATTACGACAGACTTTGAAATTGTAACTCCTACTTTTGACGAGTCAAAATTTTATCTCTCAACTAATCCTATCTCTATTGAAACTCTCTCTCTATCTAAAGCAAAATCAATCTCTATTAAATTAACAATATCCGCTCTTGTTATAAGTGCGGATACTGTTGTGATTTATGGGGATAGAATTATGGGTAAGCCAAAAAGCAGAGAAGAGGCTTACGATATGAT
>CAKVJR010000055.1 GCA_934754855.1 uncultured Candidatus Melainabacteria bacterium | reverse complement strand
TTAGCACCGTTTGTGCCGTTGGAGTTATTTGAACCGTCGGTTTTGTTACCGTCTTTGCCGTCAGAAGTATTTGACGAAGAATCCAAACCTGAAATATCAGGCAATTCTTCTTTGTACTTTTGAAGTGCATTTAATGCGTTTTGAGCATCTTTCTTCAAATCATCTGCCGCATTCGGGTTATTCAAAATTTCATTTGCCGCATCGGTAATCGGTTTTTCCATCATTTCATACAACTCATGAGTTGTCTTCAATGCACCTTTTACCGCATCATTACGGTTATCTAACGTTGAGTTGTCCAATGTACTCTTAGATGTCGTGTGTTTATCCTGAACACTTGCCGACAAATCATAGAAACCGTTGATTGAGTTATTGTACTTTTCTTGTGCTCCCGAAAGTTTTGTTTCATCGTGATCATTTTCTCTCATCGCTTGAGTATAAGCATCTTGAATCAAGACTTCATAAGAGCCTAACAAATCTGTCGTGTAATTTCCAGCCTTAGATAAAGCCGTCAAGCCCTGTTCATAAGACAATGTTTCTTTTTCTTCAGTCTTATCGGTTTTTTCCGTTTTTTGTGCTTTATCGAAAGTACCCGTATTTGTTTCAGAAATTATCTTTCCGTTTTTATCATATTCGATAGAAGACTTGCCGATTAAGTTGCCGTCTTTATCGTATTTATACTTGTTGCAACTGATAAGAACGCCGTTTGGAGCATACTTTTTCTCTTCAAGCGGTCTGTTTTCGGAATCCAATTTTTCCTTAGTTTCACGAACGCCCGATTTGTAATAAGTATAATTTGTTGTTGTTTTAACTTTGCCCTCGGCATCGTAACCGATTCTTTGAGTATTTCTGCCTTCGCTGTCATACTTAAACGTCATACCGCCCGTATATTCGCCGTCTGCACTGTAATCGGTTCTGGTCATTGTTCCGTCGGCATCACGGGTGTATTTACTTACGTTAACGACTTCTCCGTTTTTATCAAACAACATTCTTGTACTTACTTTTCCGTCTTTGTCGTAAGTATAAGTTCTTGTTTTTGTAACGTTGCCGTCTTTGTCCGTATTTTCAACTTTTTGGAAAGTTTTTTTGTCGGTATTGATGTTATATTCGGCTGTGATAATTTTGCCGTTTGCCAATTTTTCGTAAGAATTTTTACGATTGCCCGTTTTTGTATCGTAATTTGTATTCTTTACATAACCGTCAGGCTTTGTTTTTTGCGTCGAAGTTAATTCACCGTCAGAATTATATTTATATGTTTTCTTCGCAATTTCTTCACCGTCGGTATTTTTTGTTACGGAAACAGATTTCTTTTCGTTAGCATTGTACTTCGTATCCGTATATCTGATTTCTTCTCCGGCAGCGTTTTTCGTAACGGTTTTTGCCGAAGTCAATTTTCCGTCTTTATAATTATATTTTGTCTTATCAACTACACCTGTATCAGCGTCTTTAACGGTTTTTGTAACAGCCTTTCCGTCAGAGTTGTATTTTGTAGTTGCAACATCACCGTTCTTAGAAGTCTTAACGGCTTTTGCTTTTACGCCGTCTTCATAAGTTACAATGGTTTTTGAGCCGTCTGCACCTTTTTTGGTTGTTTTAACTTTTTCGCCTTTTGAATCATAAGTGGTTACTGCTTTTCCGCCCTTTGAATCAACCGTGGTTGTTGTTTTTTTGTTACCATTTGCATCATATTTTGTTTTTGATGTTGTACCGTTTTCTTTTACAACGACCGTAGAAGTTTTTTCGCCTTTTTTGTTATATTTTGTAGTCGAAGTCGAACCGTCGGGTTTTACGGTTTGCGATTGAGTTTTCTTACCGTTTTTATCTGTCGTGACAACTTTATACGCACCTGTTTTTTCGTCGTATGTCGTTTTCGTCGTCGTACCGTCTTTATTTTTCTTGGTGCCTTCCTTTACTTCCACCTTAACCGTGGTGTCTTTAGAGGCAGTTGCTTTGGTACCGCTGCTCGATTTATTCGCTTGGGCTTTTGATTTTGAACTCGATTTTGAAACCGCCGATGATGCTGCTACCGAACTTGATTTATTTACTTTAACCATCTTTTCTACCTCTGATTTTACTGCACCAAAACATAATTTATTATTTACTTAAAGTATTTATATACCCGAAAATTGCATGAAAAATCAACAATATTAACCTTTGTTACTCAATTTTTTAAATGAATTAAAAAAAAAACGCTTTACAATATTACACAAAAAAACTATACTGTGAATGACCCTTAATCGGGAGAAAGTGCAAGAGAGTGGTTAAGAAATATATTTTAAGTTTAATGACGGTATTTATGCTGAGCATACCGGCTTCGGCGGCTGATATCGAGGAATACAAATGTGATTTGATGATAAGAGGTTACGAATTTACCAACGACGGCCTCTCAGAAGCCATTATCAAAAATGACAAAGAGGCTGTTGAACTTTTCGTCAAAACCGATTTGAACATCAATATGGCTGATACCGAAGGTTACAGTGCATTAGACAGAGCAATAAAATCAAACAATGCCGAAACCGTTGCCTTGATTGCTCAAGCAGGTGGAGAAACAAAAAAACTTTCTCCCGCAGAAGTTCCCGTTACTGAAGAAGCCAAAAAGCCCGTTGCGGAAGAAAAACCCGAAATCCCACAGGTTGTAACGGAAAAGCCAAAACAAGAACACCCCAAAGAGGAAAAAAATTCATTAAATAAATTTTGCGAATATGTAAATTCAAACAATCTTGAAGAAGTGGACAAGATTGCTCAGACCTCGGACGAGATAAATCTTCTCTCGGACGAAGGGCTTGCACCTTTACATTATGCCGTTTTCAACAACAATATCGAAATGGTTAAACTTTTGTTGAAACATGGTGCAGATGCAAATGTTTTGGCTGACGACGGCATGACTCCTTTAGACATAACCACTTTGAACAATCAAACGGAAATTGCGAAAATTCTTATTGAACAAGGCGGAGAATTGAGCGAAAATGTTGCGGGAGAACTCGAAAAATTCGGTTGTCCGATGAAATACGACGAAGAATTAAATTTGTATCAGGCGGATTTTGAAAATATTTTCAACGCAATGAACAAAATTCAACAAAAAATCGAAAACGAAAAAAAATAATGTAATTCATTTGCACGAATTTATAAAGTTGCCTGATGAAAAAATAATTATTTTGTTATAAAATATATTACAATAACAGTGCAGCACGAAGAGCAGAATATGATTACGACAGTAAAAAACATTCTCGAAAAATATATTTCATTAACGCCTCAAACCACAATTATTGTAGGTTTTTCGGGCGGTTGGGATTCAATGTGTCTTTTACATATCGTAAAACAATTGTCGGACAAATACGGTTTTAACCTCGTAGCAGCCCATTTGAACCATGCTTGGCGTGGTGAAGAATCCGACGATGAAGAAGCAAACGCTCAAAGATTTTGTGCGGAATTTGACATAAAATTCCGAGCAGAAAGAATTGACGACGACGTTAAGCAAACCGAAGCCGTCGCAAGAGAACAACGATACGAATTTTTCAAAAGAACTTACGATTACAACAAGGCAAATGTTCTTTTGACCGCACACACAAAAACCGATAATGCGGAAACTATTTTATATAGAATAGCAAAAGGTACGGGATTAAACGGTCTTGAGGGCATAAGAGAATTTCGTAAACTTAACGATATGAATATCGTAAGACCTTTGCTTTCGTTCTCGAGGGCGGAAATTGAAGCATATTGTCTGCAAAACGAACTTCAGCCCAACAACGACTCGAGCAATCAGGATACAAGATTTGCGAGAAACAACATTCGACACAACATTATGCCTCGGTTGAGAGAAATTAATCCGAATGTTGAAAATTCTCTGATAAATCTTGCGGAAATTGCAATCGGAAACAACAACATCATTGACGAATTGATGGCAAATATTGAGGGACAAGTTGTTTTTAACAACAAATGGCTTACGCAAAACTTTATGCGTCTTAATTCCGCTATTCGTCGGCATTTCGTCTATAATTTACTTTTGAAAAATGATATTGAACCGAGTTTTACAAAGGTTCAGGAAGTTATGAATTTTATCGGGGACAATAATCTCTCAAAATCAGGAAAGACGCTTTCTTTGACCTCGACATTGACATTATTCGTTTCTCACAAATTCACTTATGTGTTAGATGAAAACGACACTGCGGAAAAATCCCTGAGAGAAGTTATCATCACGGGAGAAGGCGATTTTCCGTTTGAAAACAGAGAAAGTCTTGTGATTGAAAAAATCGACAAGGATATTGAATATTTCCCAAAAAAGACTGCGAAATTTATATTTGCGGACTTATCGAAAATAAAATTCCCGTTAGTCTTGAGAACAAGACGTGATGGTGATATCATTCAACCATTAGGAATGAACGGAAAAATGAAATTGAAAAAATATTTCATCAACCGAAACATTCCCGGACACCAAAGAGATAAACTGTTACTCCTTTGCCAAGGTCAGGAAGTGCTTTGGATTGCAGGTGTCGGAATGAGCGAAAAATTAAGAGTAACAGACAAAGCAACCCACAAAATAGAACTCAAAACGGAGATATAATTATGATAGATATAGATTTTCTTAATATGCCCGACAGAGATATAAGAGAACTTCAAGTACTCTTTTCGGAAGAAGAAATCGACAAAAGAACACAAGAACTTGCGGAAATGATTGACGAAGAATTCCCGCAAGACGAACCGCTTTACGTCATCAGCATTTTGAAAGGTTCTGTTCTTTTCGTATGCGATTTGATTAAAAAGATGAAAACCCCTATCCAATTGGAATTCATCAAAGTTTCAAGTTACGGCAACGAATTTAAATCAACCGGTAACGTTAAAATTATCGATTCTAAAATCCCTAACTTGAACGACCAAAACGTCTTAATCGTTGATGATATCTGCGATACAGGTAATACAGGCAAAGAATTATTGCAAATTTTCAAAAATGATTATCACATCAAAAAATTGAGATTTGTAACTTTAATCAACAAAAGATGCAACAGAACAACAGATGTTGACCCCGATTTTTACGGATTTGAAGTTGACGATAAATTCTTAGTCGGCTACGGTTTGGACTACATCGGATTTTACAGAAACCTCCCTTATGTCGGTTGGTTTCCGCAATAAATAACAAAATAATTTTTAAGCATGGACGGATTTTTCCGTCCTTTGTTTTATGCGAAATTTATGCTAAAATTACTCCAAAAGTGAGGAAACATGTCAAAAATTGAAATTTTAACGGACGTAATAACACAAAATCCCGAAGACTCCGAAAGTTTTATGAACAGAGGAGATTGGTACTATCAACAAAAAGATTTTGCAAAGGCTTTAATCGACTACGAAAAAGCAATCGAACTCGGTGAAGATTTAGAGGAAGATGTTTGCTATTTGGAATGCTTGGATTTCAAACGGGCTGATGAAAAAATCGAAGAACTTTCTCAAAAAATTGCACAAAATCCTGAAGATATCGACAATTACACAGCAAGAGCATATTTTTACAGTTTAAAAAGAGAATACGACAGAGCCATTTCTGACATCTCAAATGCAATCAGAATTTCCCCCTCAACCATTCTCTATCACGCTCAAACAATACTTTGTGAAGATTTAATCGAATATAATTTGACAAAAGCAATCGAGATTGCCGAAGAAGAGAAAAAACACACAAGTTATTGGTTCAGAGGCAACCACTACAAGGAAAAATATCTTGCAAACAAAGAAGATATCCATTTCCTTGAACAAGCGGAAGAAGACTATCAAAACGCAATCGCCTGTGCAAAAAGCAAGCATTCGGCATATTATGAAATTTCAAGATTTTACGAAGATGTCGAAAATTTTGAAGAAGCGATAAAATCCTGCAAATCGGCAGTTGAAGCGGCAGATAAGGAAAATGAAATTCTTTTTCTCGCAAAATACACCGAGCAACTTGCAACTTTATTCTATGAAGCGGAAAATTACGAAGAATCAATCAACTACGCAACTCAGGCACTGCAATTGACCGATAACGAGCATACATTGATGCACCTTTTGGAAATCCGCTCAAATTGCTACGAACAAATCGGCGAACCCTTCAAAGCCTTTGAGGACAAGGAAAGACTCGAGCATATAATTGCTCACCATCATTGTCACGACGAAAATTGTCACGGACATCATCACGAATAAAATTCAAAAAAGATTGAGGATAAAACTTCAATCTTTTTTTTAATTTTAACTATTCGTCCTCGTCAAGATACTCAATTAAACGAGCCATATACTGTTCGAGAGAGGACAATTTCGTTTCCATTGAGTCGATTTTCTTGGAAAGAATTTCTGTTTTCACGCTATTTTCATTCGTGCTGACAACCTGAGAGGCAATGAAATCCAAAAGATTTTTAATCTCTGAATTGTCGGGCTTGAGTGAGGAAATTTTCTCCTCAATCGATTCGACAATTTGTTGAGATTCATCTTTTTGTTCAATGTATTCCGCAATTGTGCCAAGTTTTTCGAGAATTTCCTCATCGGTTGAACGCTCGACAATCGGGGTGTTTTGCGGTTGCAAGTTATGAATTTCGCCTGAAATATCCGATTGAAATTCCTGAACATTTTGAACAATTTTGCCTGATTGTTCTTGCAATTGTTGAATATTTTGAATAAGTTGTTCATTTTGCGTTTGATATTGTTGAAGACCGTCAAACACTTGTACTGATTGAGTTTGCAGGTTTTGAATTTCTTGAGAATGGAGTTGTTGCTCTTCTAAAATTTTCTGAATTTGAGCATTTTGAGCCGCCAAAATCTCTTGAATTTCCTGATTTTGCTTAGTAACAACATTTTGAATTGCGGTATTGTTTTGAGAAATTATCTCCGCAATCTGTTCTGCCACATTGTTTTCAGACTGTTCTTCAGTTTTTGAAATACTGTCGAACGAATTTTTAATTTCAGCAAGTCTGTCAACCTGTTCGTTATATTGCTTGTTTATCTGCTCAACCTGTTCATCTTGTTGTGATTGAACATTGTCGAGGTCAACTCTGATTTGGTTAATCGTTGCACCTGCAGAATCAATCCATTCCGCAAGGTATCCGAACGCTTCGGTCATAACCATTTCAAAATCCGAACTTTTTTTAGAATTATTTTTAATCTCATCGATTTTATTTTTCAATTCCGCAAATTCAAACGTATCCGTCGTATCACGGAGAGAGTCAATAATAGTTTTGAGATTGTTCAAATGACCGACCATCGTGTCGTTTGTCTTGTCGGTATCCAAAATCATTTTGTTAGTACGACTACTCAAATTCGACATATCGTCTGTCATTTGGGTAAATAATTCTTTGATATCGGCAAGATTTTGAGAGTTAATTGTCGATTCGGTTTCGCTGATTTGAACAGACAATGCACGAACCTGCAAAGCAAGAGCGTCAGCCTTTTTGCTCCAATCTTTAATCGCATTTATGTTGGTATAAAGGCTGTCGATTTTTTCGGTAAGTTTTTCATCACGCTCAAAATCAGACTTCAAATCTTCAATATCTTTTGCAAATTTATCGAGATTTTTAACCCAATCATTGATGAAAGTTAAGTTGTCATAAATAATATCGACTTTGTCGCTGTTTATGTCAAAATCCTCTCGTAGAGCGTCAAAATCCTCAATCAACTTGTCGGATTTATTCGCCCACTCATTGAGCATACCGATGTTTTCGTAAATAATATCAACCTTGTCAGACGCCTCGTTAAGTTCATAATCCGACAAATCTTCCACGAGAACTCTTATTTCGTCCAAAAGTTCTTCCTGGCGTTGCTCAATTGCCTGAGTGCCTTTCATAAACTTACGAACGACACCGATTTCACTGTTGTTGTTGCGAATTTCGCCCAACGCATCATCGCAAAGTGACTTAATTTCTTCCTGAATAACAATTTTTCTCAAAATTTCCTGAATTTGAGTGTGCAAATTGTTACGAACCTGTGCAAGTTCATTTTTGATAGCAGAAAGATTTTCCGCAGAACGGGTTTCAAAAAGTGCAACATTTTCGGCATTTGTTTTGTTAAAAAGTTCCACATTTTGTTTGTTCGTTTTGTCGAAAATCAACTTGTTTTCGTCATTATAAGCATCTATGACATCTGCTCGAGCGGTAATATTTTGGAGATTTTTAATCTCCGTCAAAAGTTCGTCTTTTGATTTTTTCGTCAAACCGATGATTTGCTTTGTACGTTTTTCAGTTTCAAAAATCGCCTGCTTGTCGATTGCCTTAACTTCGTCTGAAACAGTGTCAACTTCTGTTTTTACGGCTTTTACACCACTAATCGCAACTTTTAATTGCTTAGCAGTATATTGTTCAAGATATTCTTGAAGTTCGGAAATTTTGTTTTTCAAATCCAAAATAACAGAAGTGACAGCCTCGCTCAAATCTCCAAATTGACCGTGAATACTGTCTTCTAACTCATTTTGGAAAAACGTCAATTCATTTTTTAACTTTTTAAACTGATATTCATCACCGACAATATCGATTTCATCTTCTTTTTCTGCCTGTGCCTTTGCAAGCCTGTCAACACGCTTATCTACCTTATTCAAAAAGTCCTGCAATTGCTTAACCGCTTCATCAGAATCGGTTTGATTTTTCTTTTCTACAGAGTTCAAAATTTTGTCGGAAGTTTCCAAAAAGTCTTTAATTTCCGCTTTTTCTGCTGATTTTTCATCTTTTTCTTCAACTATTTCAAGATTTTCTTCATCAGAAATCACATCAGAATTTTCTTCAGGCAAAACGACCTCATCATCTTGCTTTTCGACAATTTTATCATCGGCAAGTTCATCATCAGAAATTTCATCTTCAATAATTTTGTCCCCGACAACATCGGCAGCCTCTTCAATAGAATCAAAACCGATATTTTCGTTCAATTCCTGATTTTCCTGCTCTTCGACGCTGATTTCATCATCAATATCTTTGATTTTGTCATCAAAATGATGTTTCAAAATCAAATCAGCAACCGATTTTTTATTTTTTTTGTTAGATTTTTTTTGCCCCATGATAACCTTGAAAACGTTTTCCTTGTCATTATTGTATCAAATACATTTTATCGGTGCATTTTTTTGATATTATTTTTTAAGCAAAAAACGGTACCATAATGCAAAACCCTTGCGTAACAAGGGTTTTTGACATTTTTAAATATTACGATACGTTACAAATTAATTCAAATTGTCGATAAATTTTTTAATAGCCTTCAAATCTTTTTTCGTCAACCAACGGGGAGAATTAGGTTCTTCCGAATGGTTACGCAAAAGATAAGAGGGGTGGAAAATAACCGTTGCGGGGATTTTGTCGAAAATCATATATTTATTTCCACGAATTTGAGAAATTTTGATATTGTCGCCCAAGAACGATTTTGCCGCCGTTGCACCGCAAAGAACAATCAATTTCGGACGAACGATATTAATTTGAGCCTCAAGATATTTTTCGCAAACCTCTTTTTCTTCCGGCTTCGGATCTCGATTTTCAGGCGGACGACATTTGAGGGTATTGCAGATATATAAGTCCTTTTCACGGTTTATACCGCACTCTTCAAGAAGTTGGGTCAAAAGTTTTCCCGCTCTTCCGACGAACGGAATACCGCTCGCATCTTCATCAGCCCCAGGGGCTTCGCCGATGAGCATTACGGGAGCATTCGCATACCCGTCAGAAAAAACAATGTTCGTTCTCGTTTTTGCCAAAGAACAATTTTGGCACTGCATACAAACATTTCTAACCTCAAGCAGCGACATTTCCTTAACATCAGCCGATAATTCTTCTTCGTTAAAATTCAAATATTCCATTATTTTTCCTTTTCGATTTTTTCAAAAACTTTTCGCAAAACGCCGTTATTTTCAGCCAAAAGCCTTTCTGCATCAGCAATTTCGACCCTATTTTTTAAATTCAGAATAACAGGTTTAATTTTAAAATCATTTTCTTCCAAAGCCGATAATGCAACATCTTCTGGCACTTCCGCAATTTTTGCAACGATTTTGACGGCACGATTTTTGAGTTTAATATTCGTCGGCTTAACATCTATCATGTAGTTTTTATAGACCTTTCCGACCTTTACCATCGCAGATGTCGTAAGCATATTCAAAATCAATTTTTGAGCCGTACCCGCTTTCATTCGGGTTGACCCCGAAATTGCCTCAGCACCTGTTTTTGCACAAATAAAAACATCTGCAAATTCTTTTGTTTTCGCATTCTCATTTGAAGTCACCGCAACGGTTTTGCAACCTTTTTCCTTTGCAAGTTTCAAAACTTCAACAACATACGCCGCATTACCGCTCGCCGAAATTGCTGTTACCGTATCGTTTTCGGAGATGTTTAATTTTTCAAAATCGACTTTTGCACCGTCAGCACTGTCTTCCGCTCCCTCAACGGCATGACGAAGTGCAATGTCGCCCCCCGCAATAATTCCGACGACCATCGTTTCAGGAACAGAAAAAGTCGGAGGACACTCAGATG
>CAKVJR010000054.1 GCA_934754855.1 uncultured Candidatus Melainabacteria bacterium | reverse complement strand
CTTATTTGAAGTTTTCTCAGGACTTCAATCTCTCTACTCTTTTATAAAGTATTTGGAGAAGAAAAAATTGCTTTTTTGTATATATTTATCTTAATATTACTTAATAATCACAAATCCATGCACAATCATGGTTTTCATGCCCGCAACTTGTCTGATTTTCCTCTTTTCATGCTATATAAACAACTGAGTGAAAATAATTAAAAATCGACGAAAATTCAATTATATTTTGATATAATGTCGATATGAAAATTTTTTGGTCTATTGAAAAATTTATTAACAAATATATTTTCAGGAAAAAATACGTCCGAAGCGGGGTGTGTAAACGTTGCGGTGCCTGTTGTTCGAGAATTTACGTCAGACATGGACGGCACACGATTAACTCGGAAAAGGAATTTACGGTTTTACGGCATTTACACCCGTTTTATTCATATTTAAAAGTCGAGGGGAAAGACGATTTAGGTTTAATTTTCAGTTGTTCAAATTTTGACCAAGAAAAGCACATTTGCAAAATTCACAAACGCCGCCCGGGAATATGCAGAAGATACCCTGATGAAATAATTTTTTCAATGGGAGCGTGCCTTTCAGATGGTTGCGGATATTCGTTCAAACCGATTGACAAATTTTCCGACGTATTAAAATCAGTCGAAAAACGACCGTTGAAAAATTGCGTTATTTTTTTAGACGAAGTCGAAATCGATTTATCAGATGTTCCCGAAAACGATGAAAATGCCGACAATGAGGATATTGGAAGAGATTAACGGATTTTTTCAAGGTATTTGAGCAAATCAGAATGTCCCTTCACGTCGTGAACACGCAAAATATTTACGTTTTTAGAAATTAAATGTTGGGCATAAATTTTTGTAATTTCATCTCTGTTATCAAGTCCAAAAGTCTTGGAAATAAACGATTTTCGGCTTATTCCATACAAAATCGGACAATTAAGAGTCGAAAATTCATCTGCTCTTTTTATCAATTCAAATTGGTCGTTGATTGATTTTCCAAAACCGATACCGACATCTAAAATCGGGAGATTTTCGCCCAATCCGATTGAGTCAAAATATCTCATTTTTTCGGCAAAAAATTTAAAAATATAATCGACAATATCACCGTCAAAATCCTCCGTCACGGCAATCGGCGGCACGCAATCCGAATGAGTTATGACAATCGGGGTTTTATATTCTTTCAAAACGTCAAAAACGGAGGCAAAAACCTCTGGCGAAGCGACATTATTCAAAATATCAGCACCGCTGTCGAGAGCCTTAACAATGGTTTCGGGGTGAATTGTATCAACGCTTATGATAATGTCAGGGCAGGAGTTTTTGAGTTCTGAAATTACGGGCAAAATTCTTCTGCACTCTTCTTCGCTCGAAACGGGAGTTGCGTCGGGACGGGTGCTTTCACCGCCGATGTCAACAATTTTTGCCCCATCTTCAACCATTTTTAATCCGTTTTCAATGGCGATTGTCGGGTCAAAATTTTTCCCTCCATCAGAAAAAGAATCAGGGGTTACGTTCAAAATCCCCATTATATAAGTTTTTTCAGAGTCGAATTTTCTTCCGGCAATTTCGTAAAATTTTGGCGGGCAAATTTTTTCTTTTAAGATTTTAGAAATTTTTTTCAATCGAAACGGTTGCTGCTCAAGTTTTTCACAAAGTTTTTCGATTTGAGAAACCGAACCGTTTACAATGGCGTCGGAAAATTCACACTTACAGGTAACTGCATCTCGATTGACAGCCGCATCAAACCCCAAAGAAAGGCATGTCTGTTTCAAAATATTAGCCTCGGCAGGTTTTAAATCAAAAATTTTAAAGGTAAAATTTTGATACTTATTTTTTGAAAAATCGACGTAATCGCTTGAAAATCCTACGTTTTCAAGTTCTCCTACAATATTATTTCCGATTTTTTTTATTAAAATTTCATCTTTCATACTTTACATTATATCTTAACCATGTAATATAAGTATATAAATATTATACAGGAGATAATACCATGGCAGTTGTAATAAACGTAGAAAAAAGAGATGAAAAGAAAAACCCTCGCCAAGTAAGAGCAGAAGGTAAATTGACAGGTACTGTTTACGGAAAAGGACAAGAATCAGTTTCTGTTGAACTCGGTGCAAAAGAATTTTTAACTGCATACGGCAAAGACAAAGAAGCAACTTTCTCTTTGAAATTGGACAAGAAATCAATGGACGTTAAAGTTAAAGATATTCAAGAAAATTACAGAACAGGCGAAAAATTGAACGTTCAATTCGTTTTGGTTTAATCAATCGCTAAAATAAAATTAAGACGGGTATTTAGCCCGTCTTTTTTAATGTCTTTAAATCAATAACACTATTTGTGTTAATTATTGATTTTCTTCGTCTTCGGGAGGATAGAAGTTCAAATAACCTTCTTCATACGCCCTAACAACGGCTTTTGCAAATTTTTTCGCATATTTCCAATAGGAAGTATGGGCAGAAAGACAGATTGTCGGGCATCTGAAATCTGACTTATCATGGAAAAAACCTCGTCCGTCTTTTGAGAAAGACATATTGTGTAATTCTTCGATTTCTTGGTCGGTCAAGTTTCTCGAAAGCGGGTAGCCGAGCGGGTCATTGCTGAAATTAACCGTCAGCCAAAACATATCGTTGTCTTTCATATTGACGAACAAATCCTCGTTATATTCAGTAATTTCAATTGTCGGATCATTAAAATCAGAATAGAAAAGCACGAGCGGACTTGCATAGTTAACAATGCCCAAAACCGTATTATCAGGGATACAAGCGGTATTAGTAACATTGTTTAACATATCGTAAGCCTTTTTAAATTCCTCAAAATTTCTGTTCGGAATAAGTCTTTCTTCCGAAGTGTAATATGCCAAATTCACCTGAGTGATTGCATCTAAGCAGGTCGGCTTGATTTTATGCTCGGAAATATATTTGCTTTGTTGTTCGTCCAACTTCATTTTCTTTTTCATTGTTTCAACAGTCATATAAGGGACCTTGTAAAACAAATAACGATAGGTTATGAAACTGCCGGCACTATACCCGAAAAGAACGGCTTTTTCCCCTCTTTTATTGCAGTTCAAAACCTGTTTATGTAATTCTCTGACAATTTTTTGCATGTTGTGAGGTTTTTGAACCCAAATTGCATCGTGCATACAATGACCGAAAAAAGCACGAATGGTCTGTGCCAATTTCGGACTGAGCATGCCCGTGAGTTCGAGATTTTCGTTGACGGTTTGCAGATTTTTCGCCGCCTCATCACCCCAAAAGAAAATCTCAGGTTGCGTCAAAACCTCTCGTTTACCGTTTTTGAGGAATTTTTCATAAACAAATTCCGATTCGTCAAATTGTTTTTTCATTTGAATATGAAGTCTTGCGATACCGTCAAAAAACCACTGTTTCATAGACGGAGTGTCATTATTGGCACCGTTGATGTAAATAAATCTGACGGGCTGTTTCTGTTCGGCAAAAACAGAACCTGAACACATAAATAACAAAATTAATGCAAAAAATAACTTTTTCATAAAACAATTATATTTAATTTTGAGAAAAATTTTAATATATTGTGTATTTTTCGTAATATTCAAAGAGAAAATAAACAAATTGAAACGATTTTGAGTTAAAATTAATCCATAGTAGATTGTGTGATAGGAGAATTATGAGCAATTTTACAGGTCTTATTGGAATTTTGGTGTTTGTGGGCATCGCATTTTTGATGTCTAACAACAGAAAAAAAATCAACTACAAAACAGTCGGCGTAGGATTTTTACTCCAAGTACTCTTGGCAGTATTCATTTTGAAAGTCCCCGTCGGACAACAAATTTTTGCTTTTATAGCACAAATTATTAACAAAATTTTGGCAGCATCTATGGAAGGTGCGGCATTCGTATTCGGTGACAAACTCACTGATACCGTAAACTTTGGGTTCATTTACGCAATCATGTTGATTGCAACAATGATTTTCATTATGAGTTTGGTCAACATTCTTTATTACTACGGAATTATGCAAAGAGTAATTTTATTCTTGGGCAAAATTATGAACAAACTTATGGATGTAAGCGGTGCGGAAGCACTTTCTAACTGTGCAAGCCCTTTCGTCGGAAACGTTGCCGCTCAATCAATGATTAAGCCCTATTTACCGAACTTAACCCGTTCTGAACTTTTATCATCAATGACAGGTTCAACGGCTTGTCTTTCGGCAGGTTGCTTGGCAATGTACGGAAGTGCAAACTTCGGTATTCCGCTTGAATACTTGCTTGCAGCATCGGTAATGGCTGCTCCGGGGGCATTTGTTATTTCAAAAATTGTTTACCCTGAAACTGAAGAACCTCAAACTAAAGACGACTTCAAAATCAGCAGAAGAAAAACAGACGCAAACGTTCTTGCCGCTATTTCAAAAGGTGCAGGCGACGGTATGAAAGTATCTTTGAACGTCATCGCTTCTTTGATTGCTCTCGTCGGCTTAATTGCTTTTGTTAACGTTGTTTTCGGCAAAATCGGTTTGTTCCTTGCTGGCACTTGCCACATGGATTGGTCAGCAATCGGTATTGATTTAAACCACTTCACTTTGGAAATGGTTATCGGAAAGATTTTCTCGGTATTTGCTTGGGTAATGGGTGCAACAAGCGGTTCTGTTGATGCAGTCGGTCAATTAATCGGCGAAAAATTGATTTTGAACGAATGCGTTGCATACCTTCACTTCCCGCAGTTATTTGACGGACACATGGTTAACGGAGTAATGACATTTGCTCCTCAATTCAACAAGAGCATAGCAATCGCAACATTCGCACTCGCAGGTTTTGCAAACCTTTCAACAGTTGCAATCCAAATCGGCGGTATCGGCGAACTAGCTCCGACCCAAAGAAAAAACCTTGCAAGATTAGCAATAAAAGCAATGATTTGCGGTACTCTTACATCATACGTTTCCGCTTGCATTGCAGGTATTGTAGTTAGTTTATAGGAGATTATATGGCAACAGACAAAAACAGAATTATCCCTGAAAACGAATTGGAAAATGGAGAAAAAAAGCGGGCTACGCTTCAAACAACATTAAAATTTCTTGTGGGTATTCTGATTTTGTCTGCCATTCCTGCCATTTTATATAATCCCGATATTTCCCTCGGTCCGCTGGATATTATTAGGCAAGAATTTTTCAAAACCGAACTTGTTTTGACGGGTGAAAAATTCTCCGCAGACGGCTTTGTTCAAACTATTCGCTCAACCGATTCCCGTCGGGTAAAATTATACATTCGTTCGGGAGCAAATGTTAATTCTATCGGCAAAACAGGCATTTCACCCCTTTGTGCAGCCGCTCAGACAGGAAACAAAGACATTGTAAATATTTTACTTGCATCTGATGCAAATGTGCTTTTGAAAAACACTTCAAACGGTTTGACACCGCCGTTTTGTGCAATTGAAGGCAATAATGTCGATATTCTCGACAAAATTCTTAATCAGGGCGTAAGCATTAGAACGAGAACGGAAACAGGCTTATCTTTGGTTCAATACGCATCGTTACTCGGTCGAGAACAAATTTTGTCTTATCTTCTTTCAAAAGGTGCAGACCCCAATATGCAAAACATTTTCGGTCAAACAGCACTTCATTATGCCGTAACACAGGATAATTCATACATTTTGAACATATTATTGAGTGCAGGGGCTATCGTTGACGTAGAAGATACAAAAGGCAACACACCGATTTCTCTTGCGGAAGACTTGGGCAAACCGTCTTACGTAAAATTACTCAGCAGATATTCATCAACAAAAGGACCTTTCAATCCGTAATTATTTTTTCAAATAATTATGCAGATTTTCTTTGTAAAAATCATCGAAAGAGCCGTCTAAAATTGCGTTGTGGATTAATTCGGAAAGTCTTACGAGATATCTGATATTGTGGATTGAGAGCAAAATTGCAGCATTTGCTTCACCCTCACGATAAAGGTGTCGAATGTACGCTCTTGAGTGGTTTTTGCAAGCATAACAATCGCATTCTTCGTCCAAAGGTCTGTAATCCGTTTCAAACTCTTTATTTTTAATGATTTTTTTGCCGTATTTTGTAAAGAACGAGCCGTGACGGGCATTTCTTGTCGGAAGCACACAATCCGCCATATCAATACCACGAGCGACAATTTCAAGCAAATCCTCAGGAGTTCCAACTCCCATAAGGTATCGGGGCTTGTTTGACGGAAGTAAATCCGTTACAAAATCCGTATAATAATTTTTAATATCTGCAGGCTCACCGACGCTTACACCGCCAATTGCATATCCGACAGCATCATAAGACGATATGACGCTTGCACTTTCTTTTCGCAAATCATCAAAAAATGCCCCCTGTACAATCGGGAAAAGAGCCTGATCATCACGGGTATGAGCCTTGAAACATCTGTCGAGCCAACGGTGAGTTCTTTCCATCGCAAACTTCGCCTGTTCATAAGAACACGGATAAGGCGAACATTCATCAACTGCCATTGCGATATCGGGACCTAAATCCTGTTGAATTTCCATAGAAATTTCAGGGTTAATGTAGTAAGATGTGCCTGTTTTGGGGTCACGGAATTTTACACCGTCTTCCGAAATTTTACGAAGATGTGCAAGGCTGAAAACCTGAAATCCGCCTGAATCCGTTAAAATAGGCTTATTCCAATTTTGCCATTTGTGCAAACCGCCGGCAGCCTTAATCAACTTGTGACCGGGGCGTAAAAATAAATGATAAGAATTATTCAAAATGATTTGAGCGTTTGTTTCTTCAAGATGATGCTTGGTGAGCATTTTTACGGCAGAATTAGTACCGACAGGCATAAAGACGGGAGTTTTAATATCTCCGTGCGGAGTGTGCAAAATTCCCGCTCTTGCTTTTGTCGTTTGACTTTCTTTCAGTAATTCAAATTTGAAAAAATCGCTCTTTGCCATTATGCAAGTTCTTCTATTAACATTTCAGATACGGTTTTCCAATTGCTGCAAATTTCTTCGGGCTTAAACCAAACGTTGATTTCTCTTTCACCGCTTTCAACACAGTCAGAAGCATGGACGGCATTTTGGCTCATAATTTGAGCATAATCTGCTCTTATTGTTCCAACATCAGCGTTATCGGGGTTTGTAGCACCAACAATTTGTCTTACACCTTTAATTACGTTAACACCTTCAACTGCCATAGCAACAATCGGACCTGACAAGAAATATTTTACCAACCCTGCATAGAAAGGTTTGCCGATGTGTTCTTTGTAATGTTCTTCAATAAGAGCATTTGTCGGTTGAATCATCTTCAAACCGATGATTTTGTAACCTTTTCTTTCAAATCTTGAAATCAATTCGCCGATTAAGCCTCTTTTTACGGCATCGGGTTTAAGTGCAACAAATGTTTTTTCCGTATTCATAATAAATCTCCTGTATCAATTTTATTACAACATTAAATCAGTTTTTTTTCAAGTTCGCTCTTTTGTGGTATGATTTTAGGCGAGAGGTAATTATGGAAAATAATTTTACGGAAGAAAAAAGTATTCAAAAAGTTGGCGAATATACAATCGAAGACGCATTGGCTTTGATACAGGAGAAAAAATTTACGGAAGCGAAAGTCGTTTTGACGGAAATGCTCAAGGCTGACGACAAAAACCCCGAATTTTGGAAGAATATGGGACTTTGCAACGTAAATTTAGACTTGAAAGAAAAAGCATTTTTGGACTTTAAACGTGTCGTTGACTTGACCCCCGATGATGCAACGTCTTGGTTTTACCTTGCAAATATGGCGGATAAACTTGGAAATATTGAAGTTGCAGAGAATGCTTATAAAAAAGTTATTGAACTCCGACCTGATTATCTTGATGCGTACAAAAGTCTTGTGATTATGTTTATGCAATCAAATCAGCCCGAAAAAATCGAACAATATGAACAGGCGATTTTTGAATTAGGCTCTTCCGATTATCAAATTTTTTACATGATTGGTACGGTTTATATGGCGGCAGGCAAGTACGAAAAGGCTATTCAACTGTTTGAAAAATCATTGGAAGTCCACCCGAACCACCCGCTTATGCTCAACAATTTGGGTTCTGCAAATCTCGCCACAGGCAGATTGAAAGAGGCTTTGGCAGCATTTGAAGCATCTTATGAAGCAGACGGCACAAATCCCGTAACGCATTACAATATCTCAGTTGCGGCAAGATTTTTAAAAGATTTTCAAAAATCTTACAAGTTTGCAAAATCTGCATACGAACTTGAACCGTCACCTTTCTATTTGACCTCAATGGCAAATACCGCACTTGATTCGGGAGATTATGAAGACGCTATTAAATATTTTGAAATTTTATCCTCACAAGAACCCGACAAAGTTATTCACAAATTCAATTTAGGTTGTGCTTACGAGGGAATTAAAGACTATGACAAGGCTTTGGAGATTTTCGAGAAACTTGATACCTCAGAAAATACCGCTTTCCAAGTCAAGTTAAAAATTGCCGAAATAAGAATAAAATTGCGTGATTTTGAGTCAGCGAAAGATGTCTATATGGGCTTGCTCAAAAAAGGTAAAGTTGATGAAAATATTTATTACGATTTTGCAATTTTGTGCGGACACACGGGCGATAAGGATAAAGCAGAGCAACTTTTGAAAAAAGTTTTGCAGTTAAATCCGAACTTTGCGGCTGCACACAAGGATTTAGCGGTTCTTTATCTTGACGAAAGACTCTTTGATTATGCTAAAGACGAATTTGAAAAAGCGGTTGCCCTTGACGCTGAAAATCCTTATATCATATATGAATACGGAAATTATTTTCAAATGACTGGAGATGCAACGAAGGCCGATGAACTTTACGATAAAGTTTTAGAAACAATTGCAATGCCCGCAAATATTTTGTTGAATATCGCTTTGAACAAACTCAGAATGAACAAAACCGATGAGGCTCAAAGTGTCTTAGAACGAGCAATAAAGGAAAATTCTCAAGACATCGACATTCTTCTCAATCTTGGCAAAATTTACTTTATGAAAGGTAATTTTGACACAGCAAAACAAGTTTTGGAAGATGCTATGTTCCTCGACAAAAACCCCGAAGTCGAAAATATGCTCGCTCAAATTTATTTTTCGGAAGAAAATTATCACGATGCAATCGGATTATTTGCGGATATCGACAAAAAATATCCGACGAATACCGCAAATTTAATGAATCTTGCGAAATGTGCATTAAAACTTGATAAAAAAGATGATGCGGTTAAGTATCTTCACAGATACACGGAAATTTTCCCCGAAGATGAAGAAGCAATTTCAATGCTTGCAGATTTGATTTAGATTTGATATCATAGTTTAAAAGAGGATTATATGAAAAGAAAAAATATTTTTGCTGAAATTTGGACATTTATGTGGAAAAACAAAGCGTATTGGATTTTTCCGGCAATTGTTTTTCTCGTACTTTTAATCTTGTTGATTATCGTCGGAACATCACCGGCTTCACCATTCATTTACACAATTATATAGGTGAAATATGGTAGAAAATCCGACAGTAAAAGATTTAAGGAAATTCAAAATTACCCTTTTGATTCTTCCAATAATACCTTCTGTGATTTTGTATTACAAAAATCACGTACATTTGGCAATGTTGTTCGTCGAAATTTGTTGGGCAATTTTGTTAACACTTTTAGTTGCAAGAATTTTCGGCAAAAATATCGACAAACCGATTTACCATTTTATCAGAATAATTCTGAAATATTTAGGGGTTATAATTTCGGCAATCGCACTTACTATCACTTGGTTTTGTGCGATATTACCGACCGCAATAATAGCAAAAATTAAAAAAAGGGACAGACTTTTGTTGAAAAAACAATCCTTGAAATCGTATTGGAAAGATGCAAAACCGTCTGAACCGACTTATGAAAACCAATATTAGGAGTAATTTTGACATACATTTTAGGTTTAAGTTCATATTTTCACGATAGCGGAGCAGCACTTGTTAAAGATGGTGAAATCATTGCCGCTGCTCACGAAGAACGTTTTACAAGGCACAAGCACGACCCTGCTTATCCGCAAAATGCCATAAATTTTTGTTTGGATTATGCTGGAATTTTGCCCGAAGATTTGCACGGCGTGGTTTATTATGAAAAACCGTTAATTAAATTTGAACGTATTTTGGAAACTCAACTTGCATATCCTGAAAAGAGTCTTACCTCTTTCGTTAAGGCGATGCCTGTTTGGTTGAATACGAAACTTCACATGCCTAAAATTATCGACAAAAATTTTGAAAATAGACTGAAATGTCCGATTTATTTTTCAACTCACCACGGTGCACATGCTGCAAGTGCTTTTTATCCTTCGCCGTTTGAAAATGCTGCTTTCATCTGCCTTGACGGGGTAGGTGAGTGGACGACATCATCTTGGGGTGTCGGTTACAACAATGAAATTCATTTTGAACAAGTTATGGAGTTTCCTCATTCTTTGGGGCTTTTGTATTCTGCGTTTACGGGATATTTGGGCTTTCGTGTAAATTCCGGTGAGTACAAGGTTATGGGGCTTGCTCCTTATGGTGAGGATAAATATTCGGATATTATCAGAGAAAATCTTGTAGATATCAAAGATGACGGTTCTTTCTGGCTTAATCAGGAATATTTTGATT
>CAKVJR010000053.1 GCA_934754855.1 uncultured Candidatus Melainabacteria bacterium | reverse complement strand
GCCGCCGTTAGAGTAACTTCCGCCGCCTACGCTGCCTGAACCGCTTGCTCCGCCCGAAGATTGTGCTTGTTGTGCTTGTTGAGCCTTTTGTTCTTCTTCAAGTTCTTCAAGTTTTTGTTCTTGTTCTTCTTGTTGAGCCTGAACTGACTCTTGAAGTTCTTTCAAAGCATCATTCATTGCTGTTTCGGCAATACTGTCAAGGTCGATACCCAAATCTGCAATTACGGCATCAATATCTTGCATTGTAAGTGTTTCTGCATTACCGTCAGCACCTGCAATTGAAGCGATGTATTCTTGCAATTCGGTTTCATCAACCTTTCCATCGCCGTTTGCATCTGCTGCTTCTTGGATTTCATCTAAACTGATAAAACTTTTTAAAATACTGTTCAAACTTTTTTGTGTTTGGTCAGTAACACCATCGTTCAAAGATGATAAATCTTCTGAATTTAATAATTTTGCATAATCAATATTTTGTAAATCTTGGGCGTTTGCAGAATTGAAAATAGAAACGTCATAAGCCGCCGATGCGTCATAGCCGTTTTCCTTGCCCGCAGTTTTTTGAATGGATAATGCTGATAATCTTTTTACTAAATAATCATTAAATTCCATAATAAACGCCTTTACACTTACATGTTTATTATCGGCAAAAAAAACATGAACTTTAATAATATTTTTAATTTGTTAAATATTGTAAATCCATGTATAATAAGACTTGAGAGGTTTTTATGAAAGAAAAAGGTATAATTTTTGATTTTAACGGAACGCTGTTTTGGGATTCACAAAAGCATTACGATGCATGGGTCGAAACGTCAAGAAAATTAAGAGGAACGCCATTTAACGATTATGAAATGGTGCATCACATGTTCGGAAGAAAAAACTCCGAAATTATCGCTTACGCAATCGGGCGTGAACCTTCAAAAGAAGAAGCCGAACAAATCGGACGGGAAAAAGAACTTATTTATCTCGACATGTGCAAAAAAGACCCCGAAAACACAAAATTTGCGGACGGTGTAGAAGAATTTTTGGATTATCTTTGCGAAAATAACATTCCGCACACAATTGCCACGATGTCAGAAAAAATCAACGTCGATTTTTACATTGACGTATTCAATTTAGCAAAATGGTTTGACCTCGACAAAATCGTTTATTCGGACGGAACTATCCCCGGAAAACCCGCACCCGATATTTACGAAATTGCCGCAAAAAAAATCGGAATTGCCCCAAAAGACTGTATAGTTTTTGAAGATGCAATCTCGGGTATCGAAGCGGCAAAATCGGCAGGCGTTAAGAGAATTATCGCAGTTGCATCAAAAGAACCCGTTGAGTTTTACAAACCGATTGACTGCGTAACGAACGTCATAACTGACTTTAGAAACATTCAAAATATTTTATAAAAGAAATTTTCAACAAAAAAAGAGGCTCCGAAAAAGCCTCTTTTTATTATTAAAACTAAATTCCGGAACCTTTCATTCCGATACCTTTTAATTTCTTTTCAATTCGACGATACCAATGTACACGTTTGACGAAAAGTTGTCTATAGCCTTGGAAATGACCTTTTGAGATATCATTGAGTTGATTGTCGCAAAATTCGGTAAAATCTTTTTCCAATTTATGAGTAAATTCATGTCTGTCCAAATTTACAACATCTTCTTTTGTCAAAATAATCGGTTTGCCGACTTCAACGAGAACTTCGGGTTGGTCTTCTCTCAAAAAAGCAAACGCAACCGCAACGGGGACGAGGTTAATCGCACCGTATTTTTTTGCAATTTTTTCAGCAATATAAGTCATGCCCGTCTGAAACTCGAACGGTCTGTAATTCGGCGGCTTAATAACGCCTTGAGGGAAAATCCAAAGACCGTGATCGGCATGTTGCCCCAAATCGTCAATAGCATATTTCAAAGACTTCATTGCTTCTTGTGAAGAACGCTTGTTTACGGGGAAAGCACCTGCTCTTGAGAGAAGCGGAAATCTGTTCATCTCCTCAACCATCACACGAACGGTATGATGAAAAACTCTTCTGAGCATATTATATCCGACGATTCCGTCCCACCAATTGCCGTGAGGAGCAAAGAAAATCGTCGCAGCATCTTTGTTTCGTTCCTCAAACAACTCTTCATTTTTCACAAGCATTGAGTGAAATCTGTGTTGTAACATATTGAAAAAGAACATATCCGCAATAGTTTCCCAGAACGGAGTCGTTCTTGCAGGGCGGAATTTTTCTTCCCTATTCCGAATTTTCGTCGGAGGAACATTACAATATAAATTTTCTAAATCTTCGCTCATACACTATCCTATTGTCTTGCTAAAATTATTGTATCATAAGTTACGCTAATCGCTCAATTCCTTAACAGAAATGTCCTTGACCCGCAAATCGCCCGCAAATTTTTCAAAAACAAATTCTACGGTATTTTTGCAACACAAAAGGGTTTCAAAGGAAATTTTGATACAATTTTTTTCGTAACCCGCATCTTTTTTCGTCATTGATGAAATGTTCGGAAATAATTTCGGAATATCAGTAACCAAAGACGGAAAATCATCATCTGCACAAATCAATGAAACTTTCATATTTTTATTATTTTTTTGCGTTTTCGGAATGCAATTTCTTTCAAAAATTCTGATTAACGTCAAAGTTGCAACCGAAAGAATTGCAACCAAAATCGCAACTCCGAACTTTCCGCAGCCGCAAGCCATACCGACACTTGCCGTTGCCCAAAGAGTCGCCGCAGTCGTTAACCCGAAAATGCTCGTTCCATGTCTTAAAACGCAGCCGCCACCGATAAAACCGATACCTGTCAAAATTTGTGCCGCAACTCTCGCAGGGTCCCCCATCGGATAAATGCTCAACGCATTTGAAAATCCGTATATGGACAAAATCGTGAACAAACAAGAACCGACACTGACAAGAATATTCGTTCTCAAACCTGCCGCTTTATTTGTGATTTCACGCTCTAAGCCGATTATGAATCCCAAAATAAGAGAAAGGAAAATTCTGACAATTACATCACTGTCCAATGACACAAACAAACTTGAAAAATCGGGCATTTTTACCTCACCTTACTTTTTGGGTCAACTACATCTCTAATTGTATCACCGATTACGTTAAATGCTAAAACGGCAACAAAAATTAAAAATCCGGGCATCAAAAGCCAAGGTCTTGAAGTAATATTTACAAACTCCTGAGCCTCTTTGAGCATATTTCCCCAACTTGCATCAGGCTGCTGAATGCCAAGTCCCAAAAAGCTCAATCCTGATTCTGATAAAATATAAGACGGAATACTCAACGTCATCGCAACGATTACATAACTCATCGTCTGAGGCAAAATATGTTTTAAAATTATTCTCATTTTAGAAGCACCTGACGCAACCGCCGCCGAAACGTACTCCTGTTTTTTAATCGACAAAACCATACCACGGATAACTCTTGCAAATCCTGCCCAGCCGATAAAAGCAAGAATTGCAACAATCAGAGCAAACCGCTGTACACTCGTCATGCCCGCAGGCAAAATCGACGCCAAAATTATCAAAAGATAAAAACTCGGAATACTCATAACCGCCTCGGCAAATCTCATCATCAAAAAGTCGGTTTTTCCTCCGAAATACCCCGAAATTCCGCCATATAAAAGCCCCAAAGGGAAACAAATAAACAACGCCAAAAATCCGACGGTAAGCGAAATTTGCCCGCCGAAAAGCAACCTCGAAAAATTATCCCGACCGTTAATATCAGTACCCAAAATGTACAATTTACCGCCGTTTTCAACATTTATAAAATGTCTGTCACAAGGGATAAATCCGAA
Source organism: uncultured Candidatus Melainabacteria bacterium (assembly GCA_934754855.1). Classification (GTDB taxonomy): domain Bacteria; phylum Cyanobacteriota; class Vampirovibrionia; order Gastranaerophilales; family Gastranaerophilaceae; genus RUG841. The sequence goes on along the minus strand of CAKVJR010000053.1, from coordinate 6,894 downwards.
TAATTTATATTTATAACCTTTCGCAAAATATTTTACGGCGAATTTTTTGCTTCTGTCCTCGCTATACTTGATTTTGAAAGTATTTTCATCAAAAAAGCGAACATAATTATAAGTATAAGGTTTACAAATTTTTCCGTTTTCATTAACCACGTAAATCTTTGACGGCGGGGCATAAGCCGATTGTCTGTCCGAATAATCCTTTGAATACGGAGAAATAAATGTCGCCGAAAATACAGCAAGATAAAGTACCACAAGTACCCAAAACGCACTCGCCGCAAACTTATCACGCATCATTTGTTTAAAAATTCCCTCACTGATGTAATTCATTACGATGCCTCAACTCTCGGATCAACAAGTTTCAACAAAATATCAGCAAGCAAATTGCCCGCAACAAGCATTATCGTACCTATCATCAAAGACGCCATAACAAGGTTAATATCGGACTTTAAAACAGCTTCCAAAATCAAACGTCCAAGCCCCGGATACTGAAAAACATACTCAGTCAAAGCCGCACCGCTTAACAATGACGCAAACTCAAAGCCCAAAAGCGTTACAAGCGGATTTATCGCATTTCTTAAAGCATGCTTAAAGACAACCTTATTCTCGCTCAAACCCTTTGCTCGAGCGTATTTTACGTAATCGCTTTCCATAACGTCAAGCAAATTACTTCTCATTTGTCGCTGCAAACCCGACAATGAAATTGTAAACAAAACCAAAGTCGGCAAGACCAAATGTTTTGCAATGTCAATAATTTTGCCTATTTCGGACATTGAAGAAAAATTGTAACTCGTCAAACCGCCCGTCGGAAACCAACCCGTTCTTACCGCAAAAATCAACATTAAAAGTGCGAAAAAGAACGACGGAATTGCCATTCCGATACTTGATAAAATAGTCAACATTCTGTCAACAGGCCTTCCTTTGTTCAAAGCCGCTACAATTCCAAGCGGAATGCCGACAAGCCAAGTGAAAAAAATTACCGTAATCGTAAGCAAAAGCGTGTTCGGAATCCGCTCTTTCAATTTATCGGAAACTTTTTCTCCCGTTGTGCAAATGCCCATATCGCCTTTAACAAAGCCTCTGAGCCACAAACCGTATTGAACAATAACAGGTTTATCAAGTCCGAGTCGGATTTTTTCAGCCTCAAGAGTCTGCTTGGAAATCGAAGGATTCATTCTGAGTTCACCCAACGGGTCAACAGGACATGCTCTAATCAGGAAAAATCCGATAATCGAAACTATAAACAAAAGAGGAATAGTTTGCAAAAATCTTTTTAAAATATACATTAACAACTGCATTTCAAGCCCTCAATAAAGTTTTTCGCCTCATCATAGCACCATTCCGAATGGTCATGAGAGCCGTCCTCAACGAGAAACAACCTTGCGGACGGATTGAGTCTTGAGAGCGTCACTGCTTGTTCATAAGATATTTTTTCGTCATTTTTTGCGTGCATAATCAAAATCGGTGCTTTAACTTTTGAAATTTTTTCGCCGTTATCAAACATTTGAATGTAATCGGCACTTTCAAGCAGCCATTTTATAAATCTTCTCAACAAAACGAATTTGAAAATTTTAACATATCTTGCGAAAACAGAAATCGCAGCCTGTTTAATATCCAAAATCGGACTTTCGAGAACGACCGCTTTTACGTTGTATTTTAACGCAGTTTGCAAAGCAACGGCAGAACCTAACGAGCGACCCCAAAGGATTATATTTTCAGGCGAAAAACCTTTTTCGATTAAATATTCCATTGCCGTTTCCGCATCAGTGTAAACACCCTCTTCAGACGGTCTTCCCGCACTTTTCAAATGTCCCCGATAGGAAAGAAACAATGCTCCGTATCCGTTTTGTCTGAAAAATGAAAACGTATTTTGCCATTTCGTAATATTTTCCGATTGCCCGTGAAAGAACAAAACCACAGGTTTTCCCTCTTCAGGCGGCAAAAAACTTGCGTGCAATTTTACCATATCTTTCGTGAACAAACGGACAGGCTCGCTATAAGTTTTGACCTCTTTTCTGATATAAGAAACTTTGTAAACACGGGGCGAAAAGAAGAGAAAATTCTCTGCTTTTTTCTTAAAATACAGTGATACTCTCGTTTTTCCCGTCAAAATATGATGCCAAATCAAAACAAAAAGTTTGCAAATGACAAACAAATACCACAAAAACATATAGAAAAACTTACGCACGCCGTCCATATTCATATTTTTATTATACCGAAAAACGCTCTGTTAGGCTTGTTATGAAGTAATATTAACATTTCGTAACAAGTCATTCAAAATATTTTGACGAAAGAAAAAAATTCATTAAAAAAAACTCAAGGGAATTTGACAGGAGCGGAAAATGGATTTAGTAAACGGAATCAGTTTGTATTCAATGCGTTGTGCGGAAGTTCGCAAAAAACTCAAGGAAACAATGGGTATAACAGAGGAAACAAAAGTTACCCAAACACAAACAATGAACGCAACTTCCGACTTAAAAGCAAAAGATGTTTTGGATTTTATGGCGAACCAATCTTTGACAATCAAAGCAGAGGTTCAAAAAACAATCAAAACGACATACAAAATTCCCGCCGCAGACACGGACACTTATTCAAGAATTGCAAATTCAATGAAAAATTTTGAAGATGCTTACGACACAGGAATGGCAACACTTGACGGCGATTTTGCAAACTTAAATCTTCCGTCGGAAATCAAATCCAAAATTGTCTTAAAATCAATAAACACGCTTGCTTAAAACAAACTATTTTCCTGAACTGCCGCACTATGTGCGGATTTTTTTTTGCAAATTTTTAGGAAAAACTTTTTCAACCGAAAATTTTATACACGATTTAACATTCTTGTCACAAATAAAAACAAGAGATAAAATTATTTAGTAGGAAAAAGGGATATGCTCAATTCAATTCGGATAAAAAACTACATATTGATTGACGATTTGACCGTAGATTTTTCAAACGGATTGAACGTTATAACAGGTGAAACAGGTGCCGGTAAAAGTATTTTGATTAATGCAATCGACATCGCTTTCGGTGCAAAAGCAGGCTCTGACGTCATAAAAAAAGGTTCGGACAAAGCAACCGTCGAACTCACAATTTCAAACACAAAACACGATTTGAAAGATTTGTTTGAAGAAAACGGAATAGACCTCACCGATGAAATTATTTTGACGAGAGAAATTACCCAATCATCTTCAAGGGCGAGAATTAACGGCACTTTGGTTAACCAAAATTTTTTAAGAGAATTTAAAGAAAAATTCATCGACATTCACTCCCAACACCAAACCTACGCCTTTATGCAACCGAAATCGCATATAACGCTTTTGGACAATTATGCAAAAGACATCTACGGCAAGGATTTAGACGAATACAAATCGCTTTACGGCGAATATACAGGGCTGCAAAAATCACTCGAATTTGCCAAAAATACAGCAAATGCAACAGAATCGCAAATCGATTTTTTGAAATTCCAAATCAGCGAAATCGAAGAGGCGGAAATAAAAGAAACTGACGAAGACGAAAAGTTACAAAACGAACTTTCCGTCCTTGAAAATGCTGAAAAATTAAAAGAATTGACTTCGACGGCATATTGGGCTTTAAATGGCGATGACGACTCAATTACAGACGCTTTTTCAAAAATAAAAATGAACATCTCAAAAGCGACAACCATGGACGAATCGCTAAAAGAAATTGAATCCTCTATAATCGAAATTCAAGAACTCATAAGAGATACCGCAAATACGCTCCGTGACTACTCTCAGTCTGTTTCTGACGACACGGAAAGATTGAATGAAATTCAAGAGCGACTTTTCACTTTAGACAAGGTGAAACGCAAATACGGCGGCAATCTCGAGGAAGTTTTAAAAACTTATGACAAACTTTCAACGGAACTTTCTTCAATTGAACATTCAACTCGTGCGGTTAAAGAAATCGAAGAAAAAATTGAGATTATTTTATCAAAATTGAAAAAATTTTCAGCAAATATAACGGCAAGCCGAAACAACTGTGCTGTCTTGCTTTCGACGTTAATCGAAGAAGAACTCGAGAAATTGGAACTTGCAAAATCGAGATTTGAAATAAGAATTACCCCGACGGATTTGGGGGCGAACGGAGCGGACAACGTTGAATTTTTCATTTCCACAAACGTTTCTCAAGACCTTGCACCGCTTGCAAAAACGGCATCGGGCGGTGAAATTTCGAGGGTAATGCTTGCGATAAAAACGATTTTTGCCCAAGCAGATGACATTGACACTGTAATTTTTGATGAAATTGATACGGGAATTTCAGGCAAAGCCGCTCAGAGTGTGGCAGACGAAATTGCCGAACTTTCAAAATTCAGACAAATTTTAGTTATTACACACCAAGCGATAATAGCAGCAAAAGCAGACCGCCACTTCCTTGTAACTAAGGAACAGGGCGACTTTACGACTGTTGAAATCAAAACGCTTAACGACGAAGAAAAAATCACAGCAATAGCGAAACTTGCCTCGGGAACAGACTCTGACTCCGCAATCGAATTTGCAAAATCGCTCCTTTCGGCAAATTAACGCTATTTAATTCTTTTCAATTGAGATATGAAGTTCGAGGTCAAAACATCGCCGTCAAATTTTGTCAAATAAACCTGTGCCGTTTCTTCGCCCGTTTCCAATTCAGGAAGTTGCGAAAGTTCCATAGCATAGTAACTTGCATCGTTTTTGACATTAGACTTAACTCGTTTTGAGAGGACGTTCAAAGAGATGTTTCTCAAAAATCCCGAAAATCCTTTGTGAATATTACTGAATTTCGTATAAATTCTAAGTGAAGCGTCCATATTGACGAGATTAATTCTGCCGATAATGAAAGCACTCAATTGAGGGGACGACGATTTAATCATCATTCTTTCGATGATATTATCTTTAATTACAAGTGTGCCGTTGATTTTTTTGAAAGTACCCTCTGGAACATTAACCAAATCCCAAAACGTCGTCGGGCTAATCATCGCAAGCGGATTTCTAAACAATGATGCAACATTTAACAAATATTGAACCAAGCCCAATTTCGTAATTGAACCGTTATCAACAGAGAATTGGATTTTTCCGTTCAACTTCGCCGATGCATCCGTGTTAAATTCAAGCAACGCCATCGCTTTGCCCGAAATTTCTTTCGGCAAATTCAAAATAGCCGTCGAAAGTACATCAACATCAACATCTTTTGCTCCCAATCTTATGTAATAAGTAGGTTTTGCAAGGTCACAGACCAACTTCAACGTTGAAATACCTTCCGCAAAATCAAATTTGTTAGACTGAACATTCAGCATGCCCTCTTTGCTCAAAGTCAACGTAGCGTGCAAATTTCCGAACTTAATTTGTTTATAAGCACCTTTTCCGACATTGAAATTACAATCGTTAACGACAATCAAATTCGGTTGGAACACAATCGGTTCAACCGTTTCCGAACTTGAAGAGTCTGATTTTGTTTCTGTTTTTGGAGTATCATCAACCTCAAAATATTTTGTCGAAATTTTACTTTCGACAGATTTCGGACGATTAGGATTGAGATTTTTATGAGCATTTGCAATTCTTTGTTCACGAGGTGCAAACGATTGCATAACACGCTCAACGTCAAGTTCATCGATGTTCAAATTAACATTTTTGACCAAAATCGGGAATAATAAACAGTTTTTGATATTGCCGTCAAATTTGTAGTTTAAACGTCTGAAACGCCCGTCAGCAGTGAGATGAATATTATCATCTTTTGCAATTATTTTTCCGTTATTGATTTTGAAACTTTGTCCCGAAACTCTTACGGATTTAATTTTCATTTCTCCGTCAAGATGTGGCTTGTCACCGTTTACGAAATTCATTTTTCCGGCAACCGTACCACGTTTGAGCACAGTTTGACCGACAAGAACATTAAAAAATTCGCTCGGCAAAGGTTCTGGAATTTCAAATCCCAAATTATACAAATAGCCCGTATAACAGTTAACAAGCCCGTTGATAGACACCATAGGCTTTTGCGGTGCAATATTTTGAGCAATATTTTCAGAAATATAATAATTAATGTGATTAATCGCCAATTTGTCTTTCAAGACTTCCAAGTCCAAACCGATTGCACGGTCGAACTTTGCAGGACTGATGCTTGCACCCTCAAAAGTCACATTGCTCCCCGCAGGAACTTTCGCACCGCCCGTGACTTTGACCTTTCCCGTCACATCGCAAACAACACGAACGACGAACTTCGACACATTAACAAATGCAATTCTTATGCCTGCAAGTTTTGAAATATGTTGAGCCAACTCATCATACGCATCGCCTGTGATAAAAAGGTTTGTATCGGCTTTTGTCGCATAATCAAAGACATTGCCGAACATGCCGACTTTGTTTTGGGAATTATGACCGTAAAAGCCCTCGAAGTTACTAACCGTAATATTTTGCGGGTCAAGGATTATTGAACCCTTAGAAACAGTCAAAGGAATATTCGCCAACGGAACGAGTTTGCCGACGATTTTGTTAACCTTAACAATCGCCCCGAACGCCGTATCGCTCATTTTTACATCAAACGAAAAATCGCCCGCCAAATCTTTAAAACAGTTCATAACATCGGAACCGTTCGCAATGAGCATATTCGTTCGCATAAATTTATCAACGTTTTGTATCGAAAATTTCTTCGACGACAAATCCAATTTATACTTGCCGTCCTGATTAAACTTGGCGTCCAAAACGATTTCAGAATCATTGACAGAGAACTTAAACTTATCAAAAATAAGTTTTTTGTCTTGGATATAAACCGTATTTTTATCCCAAAATTCAAGGCGTAAGCGGTCTTTGTTATGCTCCATATCAAGCAAAGACTTGAAATGCAAATATCTCGGTTCACCCGACATATCAAGGGCAATGTCACCCGCCAAAAATTTCATCATAACTT
>CAKVJR010000052.1 GCA_934754855.1 uncultured Candidatus Melainabacteria bacterium | reverse complement strand
CTACATTACGGGGCTTTCTATCAAAGAATCTGCGGATTATATCCATTTGCCGACGGATTTGAAACTTTTGTTTTTATATACAACCTTAATTTTAGGCGTTATGCTTTTGTTTAAGCAGGGAATGTACGGTTGGTTTAACTCGCTCGCTAACAAAAATACGATGTCAAAGATTGTTCAAAAAATCTTTATTATTGGCTCTTCACTTGTTATGGCGGGTGTTTACACGATTAATTTGTTATATTATCTCGATTATACTAAAAATCCGATTTTCCCGATTTTAATGTCTTTGTTTTTTGTTGCATTTGCTTTTGTGCTTGCATCGGCATCGGCATATTATAAGAGCAACGGTTATGTCCTTGCGGAAAATTTGAATAAATTTGAATATCGTTCCGATTTTGAAAAAATCATTCACGAATATAATAATTGGATTGGCTTGTATATCAACAATTTGAGCGATTATAAGTTGCAATACATCAGCGACAGAATGTTTAAATTGAGAATAAAACAGTTTTTTGAAATTTTTGTCGGCATTTTGACAGCACCATTTTTGGCTTATGGGGTGTCAAATACGCTTGCTAATTGCTTTTCAGAGGCTGCCGGCTGGGTTAGAATTTCTCAGATGAGATTTTCTCCAATCTTTTTGGTTCTCGCTTCGTTTTTGATTATTTTTGCGTTTTTCCTCTTTGTTCACGCATTTACGGTGAATAAAAAAATCGAAAATTCCGATGTTATAAAACACGACGGCTTTAGCAACTATTTGTTGCATTGTACGGGAATTTGGGGCCTCGAGGGCGTTTCGAGGGCAACAAGAGAAAAAAACTTTGCACTTTATTCTGCTCTGATTATCATTTTGATTGAATTTACAATGAATGTGTCATACTTTTCAACTGAAATCGGTCAGGACTTTTACGGCTTGTTATTAAGCATTGTTGCGGCACTTGTTCCGACGGCGTTGTTAATTGCGGAAACATTTTTGCTTAGCGGTACTCAGTTTGAAATTTATGCACTTGAAGAAATTAAGGCGAAAGCGGATAAATAATGAACAGAAATTTATTGATTTTTATAATTTTATTATTTCTCTTATCAACTGTTCTCGTTTGCGTTTTTCGCCCGAAAACACACAAACCGATTGCGTTTGAGGATAGGTCGTTTAAACTTGAATTGATATCTGATGAGGTTGCGGCTCCTAAAAATCCAGAATTGAATATTTCTCAAAACAATGTGGATTTTTCTGCTCCTCAAATAGACATAAACGTTCCGTCTGTCAATGTTTCGACGCCATCTTTGAATGTTAATATCCCCCAAAAAGACATTAAATCATTAAAAGTTGATTCTAAAAATAATACAAATAGTAATAATCAACAGAAAAATCAGCCTAAAACTTCCTCAAATCAACAGAAAACACAAATAGTGTCAAAAAATAGTCAGCAAAATCAAAAGGCTCAAACTAAGGTTACGGAGCCTAAATTGCCTGAAACTAAGACTGCTCAAAAAACAACCGAGCCAAAGGTTTCTCAACCTGTTGAGAAAATAAATGAGAAATCTGTTCAAAAGACTGCTCCTGTCAAAGTATTGACAGAGGAAGAGGAAATTATTGCTTGGAACAAGTGGCGTTCAGATTTGCAAAATAAATTAATGCGTGATTCAAAAATTGCCGCTCCAATCGGCACGTCTTTTGAATTTTCCTTTACGGTTGATAAGTTCGGCACAATTTCAAATTTGAAAACGTGGTCTTCAAATCCGTCCTATACACCGCTCGCTGTTCGTGTTATAAAACCATTGTTGTTAAGTTATCAAAAAACGGCAATTTTGAATTTCCCGACAGGTTCAAAACGTGTTATAACAAATGTAAACGGCGGATTTACAATGGCTCATTCGAGCAGATTTTCTTCTCCGGCTGATTACAATGATTATGAAAGAGTGACAAAATGATTTATAAATGCAACAATTGCGGACGTAATTATAATTTAAAACCTGATTTTTGTGAGTGCGGTAACAACGAATTTGTTGAGGTTGTTGAAAATTTTGATTACTCTACAGTAAAAACAGATTTTAATTCGGGCAAAGATGTCGATTTTTTATATGCTCAAAATAATTCACTTTCTGACGAGCAGGACGTTAATTCTTATGAAAACGATTTAAAAATGCAAAGAACCTCTGAAATTGTTGCAATTATTGTCTTTGTTGTTGTTTTGATTACGGCTTTAATTATGATTTTTTCAAATGTTTCCGCTCTTTTTCATAAATCACAAGAAAAAACTGCCTCTGTCGAGATAGAATCTTACATTCCCTCTGATGTAAATGAATATTGGACGGATTCAAAACCTGTCAGTTCAACGGCTCAACCTGTGAGGCAAGACAATACCACAAATAGTGTTAATGTAGTTAACTCAAATACATCAAAAAATACGGCAAATCAAAATAATTCGCCAAAATCGCAAGTTGTTAAACAAACTCCAATGACATCTTCTAAAGCAGAAAAGAACATTAATTCTCCCAAAATCAATAAAAATGTTACTAAACCAACTCAAGAAAAACAAAAAACACAAATAGTGGCAAAGGATATTAATAATGTTTCAAAACCTGTAACAAAGCAAGAAAACACTATTAGTGTTGAAGAATATTTAAGATATAAAAATTCTTTAAGAAATCGTTTGTTCGCAAACTTTCCTATTTTGACCGTACAGGGGCAGGGCAGTGCAAAGATTGCTTTTTCTGTTGCGGCTGACGGAAAATTAACCAATCGTCGTTTTGTTACTCAGTCAGGAAACAAATCACTTGATGATGCGATGTATAACATGTTGATGAGAGTTCCCGTGTTTTCCACTCCGCCGAGCGGGTTTGAGGGTCGTGAAATAGTTATGCAAATGGATTTTAACAACGGTCATTATTCGTTTGCGTTTGTAAATTAATGTTGTTTCATTATGACGGTGCCTTGTACGTCTGTTGTCACGTTTAGTGCGTCTTCAAGGCTTTTTGCGAGGTCTGCTGCCGTATTTGCACGATAAATTTTGCCTGATGTAACTGCTGCCGTACATTTGAGTTGGGCGTCTGCGTCGGGGTCATTGATTGCAAAGGCAATTACGTCAATTTTGATATCATCTCTTGATTGCACAAGTTTGATTGCGTAGTCACAAGGGCTTTCGTCGCAAGTTTCTCCGCCGTCAGTCAATAAAATAATTCTTTTTTTGCCGACAACGCCTGCAAAATCTAAATTTACGGCATCTTTGAGAGATTTTGTAATCGGTGTCCACCCGACGGCACTCATTCTTCTGAGAGTTGAGTTTATGTTGCCTGTATTGTTTTCTTTTAACGGAATGACAAGTTCCGATGCCTGACAGCCGAAAATCGGGTTAAATCCGAATTTATGTCCATAAACTCTAAGTCCTGTTTTTGTTCGTGGATTTAGCTTTGCAGTTATTGCTGCGAGTGAGTTTACGGCAATATCTATTTTCGTTCTGTCGCCGATATAGTCGTTCATGCTGTTTGATAAATCAACTATAAATAAAATTTTTTCATCGCTGTCAATCGGTGTAAGTTTTTCGTTCGGTTGGTTAACCGTATAATTTTCAGCAAAAGTCGTCAGCCCCGAAAAACCAACAATGATACTTAATAACACTATTAGTATTATCTTCATTTTAACCTCTTTTTTATATTTTCTGCCAAAAATTCAGCAAATTCATTACTCTGAATTTACTTAATTGGATAGAATTGAGGTTGTTTCAGATTATAAAAATTTATTTATGTTCAGAAAAATCTACATCAACTTTTTGCGGCAGATTGTTTTGTCTTTTTGTTTGAAAAAAGTCCTGAAATTCCCTGTCTTTAGGAGTTTTTTTGCATTTTGATTTTGCAATTTCGATTTTTATCTCTTTTTCTTTTTCCATAAAAACCTCTAATTATTGGCACCGACAGGCATAAAATCGTGCGTTACGGCAATCCATTCGTATGCATTTGCATTGTCTTGTTCAGGAACATCAAGAACAAATGTTCCTCCGTATCTTCCTCTTTGAAAATCTACAAAACCTTTATTTGAGAGCATTCTCAGTGCTTTTCTGATTGTGTTTGTGCTGACGTCAAATTTTTCGGATAAAATATCCATCGACGGCAATTTCATTCCGGGTTCAAATTCCTCTTTTATCATTTTAATAAGTGCGTTTTCGATTTTTTCCCAACGATAAAAAATTGCATCGTCTGCTTTTGCAAAAATAGAACGTTCTCTCATTGGTTGAAAAATCGCCGCTTCGTTTGGCATTTGAGCAATAACAGTTCCGTATCTTCCTCTTCTTGAGAGCAAAATTCCCTTTTCTTCAAGGCTGTTTACTGCATCGTGAACTGTTTTTACGCTGACATTTAAAATTTTTGAGAGTTCAAATCTTGTCAGCAATTTGTCCCCTTTTTTCATATTTTGAGTAATATAATCAGATAAGTCCTGTTCTGTTTTTTCGACAAGCGATGTGTGCGATGCGTTTCTCTCTGACGGCATTTCAGGAAGTTCGACAACTCTCAGCATTTTTTTGCCCGATTTTCCCGTAGAATATTGCAAAAATCCAGTGTCGCAAAGGTGCAAATATGCAAGTCTTACTGTATTTGTGGAAACGTTGATTTTTTTAGCCAAAACCGCTGCGGGAGGCATTACCGTATCAAGTCCGCTTTCAATAATATGTTTTTTGATTTTGCTGACCGCTGCATCTCTTTTTGATGTCTGTTTTTTTATCGTGTTTGCACTTGAATAACCTGCAATTAACGTGCCTGTTTTCTGTTTGCTTTGCAAGTAGCCTTTATCTTCCGTATATCTGATGGCATTTTGCACAGTTCCGACGCCAATTCCCAAATATTCTGCAATCGCAATTTTCTTCGGCAAAATATCCCCTCTCTTGATTTTATTGTTCGCAAGCGAAGATACAATCCACTGCGTAAGCCATTGCTCTGTCAATCTGTCTTTTGACATTGTGGAGTTTTTAAAATCGGGAACTTGCTTCGGCAAGTCGTTTATACTTAGTTTGTTATTCTTAATTTTCTTCATATTAGACTCTCATACATTCTTTTAAGCAGAACGTAAATCAAATCCCTCTATGAGAGGTTATTCGTTCTTATTGACTATAATTAGCCAAGTACTTCTCTATAATACTCAATCCCGTCAAAAGCAGTCGGAACATCTTGTCCGGCAATTGCTTCTTTCGGTAATCCTGCGTGATGCAATCTCGGTAACAAGTTTTCTGCAAGTACGCAAATCGGTTCATCATTATTATCGTTTGTATCATTACATACGAAATACAAATCACCCGTCGGTGCTTCACCTGCACCTATAATCGTGATTTCGTGACCACCGACCACCTGTCCGTCATCATTGAAATTTACATATCCGACGATTACGTTGTTATCGCCCTCAAGTGCTCTCAAAATTTGTGTTGCCATTGTTTGATAATCACAGGAACGTGCTTGTACTCTTCCTGTTTCATCAAGTGCTTGGTATATTACAGATTCTTTCGCCTTTCCTTCGACGACTTCTTCGGTAAATGTTTTCTCCAAATCAGTCAAACCTGTCGGAGAATTGTTCAAAATACCTGCTCTTGTGTCGTTCAATGCGTTATACGTTTGCTGTGAGCCGACATTCATTAATGCAGATTGCATTAATACATCTAATGATGAGCGTTCGCCCTCATCTCTGTATGACGATTGAACTCTCGCTCTGATAATAGCGTTTCTGTCAGGTGCGATGGTTACTTTTAAATTGTCATTTTCATCTAATGTGTGTGGAAGTTGGAATTTTTCAAGCAACCAAAGTGCATCTTCCCTTTTGCCCGCAATATCTGAAAGTTGAAGATTTTTTGTAACACTGTAATCTTCTGAAGACAAGCCTGCTGCCATTCTCACAAATTCTGCGGGGTGCTTGCTTGCCATATTGTATTCAATACTTGCTGCAACACAACAATTCGAGTATTCTCCGATGTCCATTTCTTCTTTTGAACGAACGCCTAATTCAGGGTGTCTGAATACTGCTCTTCCAACTGAATCGGGAATATCACCAAATGTTTGTGTAATCGTTCCGGGGTTCGCTACCGTTGTTATCGCTTCCGTTAATAATGTTGATGGGTTTAAGCCCTTAATTCTCGGTTCTGTCGCAATTTTATGCAAGTTGTCCAACACGGACGAGCCATCATTTGAATTATTATTGAGCAAAACACCCGATTTCAATAATCCTGAAAGTGCTACCCTCGTTTCAGGGTTTACTAACGATGAAACAACCTGATATTGTTGTTTCGCTTCTGCTGATGCTAAAGTTGTCTTAATTCCCGTCGTTCCGTAGGCTCTTGCGGTTTCTGACGTACATGCCGCTTTTGCCGCTGTTTTCGGGGCATTAGTTTCGTTCGTTTCAGCAGTTTTTCTCGCCGTCGTTGCATTTGCCGCCGTCGTTCTTCCGCTGAAATTTACATAACCTGATAAATTATTGACCACGTTAGTTTCTCACTTTCACATGTTCAAAAGCATCTATGCCGTTTTTTTTGCTACCTGTTTGCTAAAAACACTTATTTTTTGTTGGAAAATTCAAGAAATCGTTACATTTCTTTATGAAAACTTTTCAACTTTATATCCGAACTCTTTAATAATAACATTTCCAATAAAATTATCAATCTTTTTTTCAAAGTTTTTTCCATAATCAGAGTTATAAAATTCGTGGGCAAAAATATCAGTATTTTTACTTGGCAAGTGCATTTTCGTCAAGTAAATTTCAAACGGAACTCTATGCGGTTGAACAAGGTCAACGCAGTCAATTACGACATAGGCAAATTTTCTTTTTCTGCACATTCTTTTCAATGTTTCATAAGTGTTTTTGCAGTCTTCGCCAACTTCTTCATCTTTTAAAATCTGAAGAAAAAGTATCGGTTCTTCTTTTTTCATTTCGTTGCGAAAATTATTTATTCTTTTTTCGTAAATTTTTATGAGTTTTTCTTTTTGGTTTTCGGCGAGATATCCTTCGTGGCTGAAATTGATTTTTTCCCCGCTATCAAAGGATTTGCAAAATTCAGAATAGTGTAAATCCTTGAAAAAATCGGCAAAATCGTTATTCAAAAATTCAGTTACGAATTTTGCGTCATGGCAGTATGCAAAATCAAATGGCATGGTCAATCTGCCGCAACTTTTTTGCTTGATAAGTTGACATCTTGTCAAAACTGTCCTCGGATAACAGTTCGGACCGAGCGAAACTATTGAATATGGTGTGTTTTTCGCCGTATTTCTGATTTGTCTTATGAATTTTTTTACGAGTAAATCAAACATTAAACCACGTTCAAGCCTTCTTTAAGACCTTTTGCTCTGTCATAGAGTTCGATTTTCATATCGAGGTCTTTAGCCCTTGAAATTACGTAATTTACGAGGTCAAGGTAAAAATCGGGGATATGGTTTCTGTTCATTTTGTACCAAACATCTTCAATATCAAGAGCGAGCCAACGGCTGCCCAATTTTCTTGTTTGTTGAATCCAATTTTCGATTTCGGGAATGTTATCGTTGATGTGAGGGATTATGATGTATTTTGAGGTCATAAGTCCATAGCCTTCTGCATTTGCTTGGGCATATCTTTTCATATTTTCGATAACTTTATCGTAACAATCTACACGTTTAATTCTTTTGTATGTTTCGGGTGAGGACGAGTCAATTGAAATAACAACGTTCAAAGCACCTTCTTTGATTGCGTTTTCGATTGCGTGAGAGAATTTGATACCTGATGAGTGGATACGCATGTTTGTAATTCCGCTTTGTGTGAAGAGGTTAATCAAATCGTCCAATTCGGGGTAAATAGTCGGTTCGCCGCCGCCGAATGCAATTTCTCCTCCGTTTCTCAAAAGTCCTCTGTCAATAAGGTCTTTTATTGCGGGAACGACGTTATAAGGAATCAAATGTTCATATTGAGTTTTGTTATTTTCCGCATAGCAATAAATACATCTGCTGTTGCATTTAATCCAATAATTAAATTGAAGTCTGTCGATGTAATCTTCATCGTCCCAATCGTTTTCGTAAAGGAACACGCAACCTTTGCATTGAGGGGTGATATTTCCCTTTTTATGTTCTTCACGCATTTTGCGTTTCATTTCAAAAACTTTATCCCAATCGACGAGTTCTCCGTTGTAGTTATCTTCGATGTCGATGTGACCGCCACCTGAGTGGCATGTGAAACAACATGTCGTCAATCTTCTGTGTTCAAAATCTACGCCGTGTTCAATATATCCGCAACTTTTGTATCTCAAAATCCAATTCCTTAAAATAATATTATTATACTTTATAAGGTATCATCGTTGATATTGCTCGTCAAGTTTTTCCGATGTTTCAAAAACTTTATAAGTCATAAAACTACATCATTTCTTGAATATTATTATCGTTAGCAATATAATTATTACATTGACAGTAATTTATTTGGAATTGATATATGAAATACGTTAGTTGTAAACATTTAGAGCATGGTATTGCATTTTTTTCGAGAAACATAGAATGTTGTTGTATCTCAAGTCATGAGGGTGGCGGACAAATTGAGTGCGTTCCTGATTATTTCGGAGAACCCATTGATTGGGATAAATTCTTCGCTGACAGAAGAAAACTCCGTGATTTGCACAAGAGCGGAGAAATTTATAAAAAGTGTAAAGGTTGTTATTATCTCGAAGAACGTGATTGGGACGATGAAGATTATTTCAGCGAAATGCTTATCGGTCATTGGTCACATTGCAATTGCAATTGTATTTATTGCTATACCGACGAGGATAAATATTATTACAACACTCGTGAATTTTACAAAGTTTATCCCGTTATCAAGGATATGCTCGATAAAAATTTAATCAGAAACGGTGGAGAAATTACATTTGGCGGCGGTGAACCGACTATCCTTGAAGAATTTGAAGATTTGCTCGGTGCATTTTTGTCGCACGGTATCAATAACATCAGAATTCACTCTTCGGGCATTAAATTTTCTCCTGCAATTTTCAAAGGGCTTGCAGAGGGCAAAGTTACCACGATTATTTCAATCGATTCCGCATTCCCCGAAACTTACAAAAAAATTAAAAACATCAATGCTTTTGAAAAAGTACGGGAAAATATTGAAAAATATGCAAAAGCAGACGGTAAATTGTACGTAAAATACGTTCTTATGCCCGGATTTAATGATACTTTGGAAGAAATCCAAGCGTGGTTGAAACATTGTCAGGACGCAGGTGTTAAGAAAGTTGCTTTTGATATTGAGGATCATTGGTTTAAGGCTAATCGTCACCACATTCCTCAACACATTTATGATTTGTTCGATTATGTCGTTAAGAACCATTATCATTACGGTTTGAACGAGTATCAACTTTATGAAAGAGCAATGAATCTTCGTGAAGACAGAAAAAAAGAACTTGGCGAGAATAATTAATTCGGTGATTATTGATAATGGAAAATAATGATTTAAAAAATAATCATACTTTTCAAAGTTGCGATTGGCTTGAACATGGCATAATATTTGACCATTGCAATATTATCAGAGTTTGTTGTTCTCAGTGTAATGAAGGTGGCGGCAGACCTATTCTTCGCTATAACTATCACGGCGAAATTTTGGATTGGGACAAACTTTTTGAACAAAAAAAGGAGATGCGTGATGTTCAAAGAAGCGGTGAAACTTATTCAAAATGCAAAGGTTGCATTCTTCTTCGTGAGGACGAATGGGACGATGAAAATTACATCAACAGACTTTTGTTAACTCATTGGATTGACTGTAATTGCCGTTGTATTTATTGTCCTGCGGTTCGTGATGATGATTTGAAACACGAAAACAAACATTACGATATTTTGCCCGTTTTGAAAGATATGTGTGACAAAAATATTTTGGATAAGCATGCTTATATTTCGATAGCAGGCGGTGAATCGACAATATATCCCGAGTTTGAGGATATGTTGCATTTGCTTTTGGACTATGGGTGCGACAATATTTTGATTAATTCTTCGGGTATCAAATATTCTCCCGCTATTGAAAAAGGGCTTGCAGAGCATTGTTTGCAACTCGTTATTTCCGTCGATTCGGGAACCCGTGAAACTTATGAAAAAATTAAATTGGTTAAAACTTACGATGCGGTTTGCGAAAATCTCAGAAAATACGCACTTGCTCAAGGGGACCAAAAACATTTGCTTTGCTCTAAATACATCATTGTTCCGGATTATAACGACAATGAAACCGAAATTGAATTTTGGCTCAAAAAATCTAAAGAACTCGGCATTGAACATGTTGCAATTGATGTTGATTGGCGTTGGGTTCAAAAAAATATGGACAATCTTAAAAATGAAAAACGCATTTACGATTTGATTGTCTTTACAAAACAGATTGCCGACAGTGAGAATTTGGTTTTGCGATATGATGAAAGAGCCTCGATTATGAGAAAAATTCATCATGTTCCGACGGCTGTATTTGGCGGTACAATCAGGAAAATTAAGGGGTAATTATGTTTAAGTATAACCAAAAATATGACTGCTCAAACGAACCGTCTTTTTACAGTTGCCCTTGGATTCAACACGGTTTGGTGTTTTTCCGATACAAATTGACTATGTGCTGCTATTGCGGGCATGTCGGAGGCGGACATACTCTTGTCAAAGATGATTACAACGGGCAGCCGATTAATTGGGAACACCTTTTTAAACAAAAACGAACTTTTAACAGATTGTACAAAAAAGGTTTTATTAACGACAATTGCGTTGATTGTCCTTTTCTGCAAAAACGCCCCGCTCAAGAATGGGAAAATGAAAGCGGATATATTTCAAATCTTTATATCAGCCATTGGGTAGATTGTAATTGCAAATGTACGTATTGCTTTGAGGCTCAACACCCTGAGGAATTTCAGTTCAAGCATAAGCCTTATTCCGTTTTGCCGATTTTAAAAGAAATGT
>CAKVJR010000051.1 GCA_934754855.1 uncultured Candidatus Melainabacteria bacterium | reverse complement strand
ACGCCTGCCAATTTACCGAGTTCTGCTTCTACCGAAACTCCTCTTTCGTGAGCGTATTCAACAACTTTCTTAGTTACAGCAACGTTTTCTTCAAACGGGAATCTTGAACCGTCAATCATTACTGATGAGAAACCGCCGTCGATGCATGCTTTACAAATTTCAAAATCTGCACCGTGATCCAAGTGAAGTGCAATCGGAACTGTAGTTGTTGCGAGTGCTGCTTCAACCAACTTAATCAAGTATGTTTGGTTAGCGTATTTTCTTGCACCTGCCGAAACTTGAAGAATAATCGGTGAACGAGTTTCTTCTGCTGCTTCTGCAATACCTTGCAAGATTTCCATATTGTTAACGTTGTAAGCACCGATAGCATATCCGCCGGCGAGTGCTTTTTTGAACATTTCTTCTGTTCCTACTAATTTTCTTTCAGCCATTGTTATTTCTCCATATAACTTGTATGCTTTTACAGGCACAATATACATCAAACAAAACTCGTTTTCAAGTGATTTTGTCGGCATGTTTTTTTCTTATGGAAATTATCAAAAAAAATTATTTTTGATATAATTTTGATAGGAAAAGAGGAAAAGATTATGAAACATTTTAAAGGTTCTATATTGGTTACGATTGCGGGAATTATAGCGGCATTCTTTTGGGGATTGCAAAAGCACCCCGGACACGCTCTTTTATGTGTTTTCATAGTCATTTTCCTGTCAATTTTGGAAGTCACATTATCTTTCGACAACGCAGTTGTTAACGCAATGAAATTGGAGAAAATGACAGAAAAATGGCAGCACAGATTTGTAACCTGGGGTATATTAATTGCCGTTTTCGGTATGAGATTTTTGTTCCCTGTCATTGTTGTTGCAATATTTGCGGGGCTTCACGTTTCTTCCGTAATTGACCTTGCACTGAATAATGTCGAACAATACGCACATTATCTTTCACAATGCCATGCTCCGTTGGTAACTTTTGGCGGAGCGTTTTTGTTTATGTTGTTTCTTTCTTATTTTTGTCACGAAGAAAAAGAATTACATTGGATTACCAAAATCGAAGAGCCTTTGCAAAAGTTGCATATGGTAAAATCGACAGAAGTCCTTGTAACGTTGTTATTGGTTACTGTTGTAAGATTTTTGGTTCCCTCGTCAATTCAAAATCCTGTATTTTTTGCGGGTGTTTCGGGGGTAATTTTATACTTACTGATTGACGGCGTAAGCAACGCACTTGAAAGAGTTGCGGAGAAAAAAGCATCGCTTACGGGCGGGGTTGCTAAGTTAGGATTTGTCGGATTTTTATATTTGGAATTAATTGACGCATCATTCTCTCTTGACGGCGTTTTAGGGGCATTTGCAATCAGCAAAGATATTATTTTAATCACAATCGGGCTTGCAATCGGAGCAATGTTCGTCCGTTCATTGACCTTATACATGGTCGAGTTAAAAACCTTGAAACAGTACGTATTTCTTGAACATGGTGCTCATTGGGCAATCGGATTTTTGGCATTGATTATGTTTTATTCAACATTGCATGAAGTTCCCGAAGTCGTTACGGGTTCAACAGGCTTAATCATTGTCGGTTGGGCGTTTTTCGACTCTTTAAAATATAATAAAACCCACAGAAATGTTGAACAAATCGAAGTTGTCGAAAATTAAGATTTTACGGACACTTTTTCGATATTCACGCAAAATTTCTTAAACAATTATAATAATTCCGGTGATTAAATTGTTTAAAAGTTTTGTTGTGATACAATTTTCTTGTAAAAACATTGATAACAAAGAGGTAAATTATATGGCAAACAGAGTTCTTTTATGTATTATGGACGGTTTCGGCATCAGCAACAACTGCCCGAAAGATGCTACAAAAACAGCAAAAACACCGAACATTGACGAACTTTATAAATCAGTTCCGAACATCACTATCAACGCAAGCGGTGAATATGTCGGACTTCCTGACGGACAAATGGGCAACTCCGAAGTCGGTCACTTGAATTTGGGTGCAGGCAGAGTTGTTTACCAAGAACTTTCAAGAATTAACAATGCCGTAAAAGACGGTTCATTCTTCAAAAACGAAGTTCTTTTGAATGCCGTTAAACACGCAAAAGACAACAATTCTTCAATCCACTTCTACGGACTTGTTTCATCAGGCGGAGTTCACAGTGCAATGGAACACCTTGAAGCACTTATTGACCTTGCAGCAAAAGAAGGTTTGAAAAAAGTTTATGTTCACGCATTCTTAGACGGCAGAGATACCCCTCCGAAGAGTGCAAAAACATTCCTCGAAAGAATTGAAAACAAATTAAAAGAACACAATTTGCCGCAAATCGCAACAATCAGCGGTCGTTACTACGCAATGGACAGAGATAACCGTTGGGACAGAGTTGAAAAAGCATACAATTGCTTACTTTTGGGCGAAGGCGAAAAGGCAGCAAATTCAATCGAAGCAATCGAAAATTCATACGCAAAAGACACAACCGATGAATTCGTTTTGCCGACAGTAACTAACTCAGACCCGCAATCAAGAATTAACGACAACGATTCAATCGTATTCTTCAACTTCCGCCCCGACAGAGCAAGAGAAATCACAAGAGCGGTAACATTTGAAGAATTTAACGGATTTGACAGAAAAGCGGTTCGCAAAAACTTGAACTACGTTATGTTCACAAAATACGATGAAACGTTCGATTTGCCGATTGCATTCCCGCCCCACACACTCACAAACATTTTGGGCGATGTCCTCGATGCAAACGGAATCAAGCAATTCAGAACGGCTGAAACCGAAAAATATGCTCACGTTACATTCTTCTTCAACGGCGGCGTAGAAAAAGCAGGCAAGTTGGAAACAAGAGTACTCGTAAATTCACCGAAAGTTGCAACATACGACTTGCAACCTGAAATGAGTGCATTTGAAGTTTGCGACAAGGTTTTGGGAGCATTGGACGATGAACAATATCAATACATTTTGGTTAACTTCGCAAACCCTGATATGGTAGGACATACAGGCGTATTTGAAGCAGCAGTTAAGGCTTGCGAAACAGTTGACACTTGTATCGGAAAAATTGTTGCAAAAGCAAAAGAAAAGGGTGTCAAAATGCTCTTGACGGCTGACCACGGTAATGCTGAATGTATGGAAGATCCAGAAACCCACAAACCGTTTACGGCTCACACAACAAATGTTGTTCCCTTGTTCTTAATCAACGACACTCACGAACTCAAAAATGAAAAAGACGCTGCACTTTGCGACGTTGCACCGACAATTCTTGAACTTTTGGGAATTGCACAACCTGCAGAAATGACAGGTCACTCATTGTTGAAATAAGGAAAAAAAATGAAAGCAGTTGCAATTAACGGTAGCCCGAGAAAAGACGGGAACACTTATACAATGCTGAATAAAGTGTTAAATCGACTTGAACAGCACGGAGTTGAAACGAAGTTAATTCAAGTCGGCGGCACGAATATCCACGGTTGCCGTGCTTGTTGGGCTTGCAAAAAAATGAAAAGCGGCAAATGTTGTTTCGTCGATGATGTTTTCAACGGAATTGTCGGAGAAGCACTTGAGGCTGACGCAATTATTTTGGGAACACCGTCATATTATTCCGATATGACCCCCGAATTAAAAGCGTTTATCGACAGATTTGGTCTTGTCGGAAGTGCAATCGGAGCATTAAAACACAAAATCGGAGCAGGCGTTGTTGCACAAAGAAGAGGCGGCGGCGTGGCAATCCAATCAACACTTCACCACATGTTCCTTATGAACGAAATGATTATCGTCGGCTCAACATATTGGAACATCGGTTTTGGAAGAGAAAAAGGCGAAGTTAATCTTGACGACGAAGCAATGAGCAATATGGAAAACTTAGCAGACAACATTGCTTGGACGCTCAAAAGAATTTGCAAATAGTTGATAAACTACAAAATAAAAATTAAGGTCGGTTTTAATGCCGACCTTTTTTAATATGATTAATTATTAATTGAACTTTTTAAATATGTTTCAATAAATGCATCGATTTCACCGTCCATAACCGCATCAACATTACCGATTTCAAGGTTTGTGCGGTGATCTTTAACCATTTTATACGGGTGAAAAACGTATGAACGGATTTGCGAACCGAAATTAATGTCCATATTTTCGCCCTTGAGAGAGGATAATTTTTGCTCATGTTCAGCCTGTTTTATGGCGAGCAATTTCGACGCAAGGATTTGCATAGCAGTTTCTTTGTTTTGAAGTTGCGAGCGTTGTTGTTGGCAACGAACGACAATCCCTGTCGGCTTGTGCAAAATTCTGACTGCCGTTTCAACCTTGTTGACGTTTTGTCCGCCTGCACCGCCCGAACGCATCGTGTCAACCGTGATGTCCTCTTGAGGAATTACAATTTTTTTCTCAAAATCTTCAATAACAGGGCTGACTTCAAGACTTGCAAAACTCGTTTGACGTTTGCCGTTTGCGTTAAACGGAGAAATTCTGACCAATCTGTGAACGCCTTTTTCAGCCTTTGCAAGACCGTACGCATATTTTCCGCAAATCTTCACGGTCGCTGACTTTATGCCCGCTTCTTCGCCGTCGGAACGCTCGATTAACTCAACTTGCCAACCTTTTTTTTCTGCCCAACGAGAGTACATTCTCAAAAGCATTTGAGCCCAATCTTGAGCATCAGTTCCGCCTGCACCAGCATTGACAGTGATAATAACATCATCTTTATCATACTCACCGCCAAGGGTCTTTTCTATTTCCTTTGCCTCAAGTTCGGCATTCAACTTTTTCAAGTGCTTTTCTGCCTCTTTCAAAACATTTTCTTCTTTGCACTCGTCGTAAAGTTCAAAAAACACCCCGACATCTTCCAACAAAACCTGCCAACGTTCAATTTGAGCGATTTGGTCTTTTGCATCTTTAAGTTCTTTTGAAATTTTGGAAGAAACATCGGAATTTTGCCAAACTTCGGGCTTTTGAAGTTCCGTTTCACATTTTTTGACAACAGAAAGCAACTCGTCAGGTTTAAGATAATCTTCCGCCTTCTTGAGTTCGATTTTAGCAGTGTTATAAGACTGTTTTAAATCGTCGTAAATCAACTATTTCGCTTTCTTTTTGTCTGTTGCAAATTCAGAATCCATACGAGGGAATACAGGGTGAATTTTCTCTTTTTCCGTAATTTTTCCGGCAGAAAGTTTGTTTTCGCCAACTTCGTCATATTTTACGTGCATATCAGCAGAAAGTTGACTGAAAATTTCCTTGGAAATGTTCGGACAGTATGGATAGAGCATTACCGCAATTTTTCTCATTGCCTCAAGAACGTTGTATAAAACTTCGCCGCATTCTTGCATTTTTTCTTCTTTTGCAAGTGACCACGGAGCATTGTCCGCAACGTACTTGTTAACTGTATTTGCGAACTCAACTATCGCATTTGCAGCCTCACAAACCTGATATCCGTCAAAGAATTTTTTAACGCTCTCAATAGCCTCGTCGCCTGCTTTTTCAATCTCATTGCCGTCCTTAATAAATTCAGGCTTAATTTCGCCGTCAAAATATTTAACAAGCATATTCAAAGAACGATTGAGCAAGTTGCCGATGTTATTTGCAAGATCGGCATTAACTTTTTCCTTGAAATCTTCGTCAGAGTAATTACCGTCACGACCGAAAGGTGCGGAAGTTACCATATAGTAACGAAGTGCGTCAGGTTTTTCAAGTTCAAATGCCTTTAAAATATCAGCAGGAGCAATAACGTTACCCAAAGATTTGCTCATTTTGGTTTCGTCAATTGTAATCCAACCGTGAGCACAAATCGTTTTCGGGAGTTCAACGCCCAAAGCAATCAAAATTGCACTCCAATAAATTGCGTGGAATTTCAAAATGTCTTTTCCGATAATTTGAACATCGGCAGGCCAATATTTTTTGAAAGTTTCAGACGGATTTTCCGTGTCATAGCCCAAAGCCGTAATGTAGTTTGAAAGTGCATCAATCCAAACGTAGATAACCTGTTCATCATCATCAGGAACAGGAATGCCCCAAGCAACCGAATTTTTGTTTCTTGAAACAGAAATATCTTCAATATCTTCAAGTTGTTTTAAAACTTCGTTAACCTTAAATGACGGTTGTAAAAATTCGGGGTGAGCCTTGATATGAGCGACAATTGCATCTTTATACTTTGTAAGTTTGAAGAAATAATTTTCTTCAGTAACTTCTTCGGGCTTCTTGAGGTGATCGGGACAAAGTCCGTCTTCCGTCAAATCACGTGCATTCAAGAACGATTCGCAGCCCGCACAGTATAAACCTTTGTAAGAGTGTTTGTAAATATCACCGTTTTCGACTAATTTTTTGAAGATTTTTTGAACAACGATTTTGTGGCGTTCATCAGTGGTTCTGATGAAGTCAGTGTAACCGATTTCAAGATCTGCCCAAGTTGCTTTGAACGATGAAGAATTTTCGTCGCAAAGTTGTTTGGGTGTGATACCACGGCTTTCAGCGGTTTTTTGAATTTTTACCCCGTGTTCGTCAGTTCCTGTCAAAAAATAAGTATCTTCGACTCTTTGGGTAAAATGTCTGTAAATTACGTCACACATAATTTTTTCGTAAGCGTGACCGATATGCGGTTTGCCGTTTACGTAATCTATTGCCGTTGTTAAATAAAACTTGTTCATATTGCCTCTTACATTTATAATAAAGTTATTAAAAAATTATCACAAAGATAAATAAAATTAAAGTAATAATTTGAAAGGCGAAAACATGCGAAACGACGGCAGAGCAAATGACGAAACAAGAAAAATAAAATTCACGGTTGATTATACAAAAAACGCACTCGCATCAGTGCTTGCGGAATTTGGGGACACAAAAGTTATCGTCACCGCAACAAATGACGACAAAAAACCGAAATGGATGGAAAAAGAAGACTCAAGAGGCTGGATTACGGCAGAATATTCTCTTTTGCCGACATCAACTTCGACCCGTTGTCAGCGTGAACGCTCAAAAGTTTCGGGCAGAACTCAGGAAATTCAACGCTTAATCGGAAGAGCATTGCGTTCCTGCGTTGACCTTACAAAATTGGGAGAAAGAACAATCATAATCGATGCCGACGTTATTCAAGCAGACGGCGGAACACGTTGTGCAAGCATTTGCGGCGGCTACGTTGCACTCTCACTTGCAATCAGCAGAATGATAAAAGACGGAAAACTTGAAGAATCACCGATTTTAGAACCGATTGCAGCAGTTTCCGCAGGCATTCACAACGGCGAAGTAATTTTGGATTTGAACTACGAAGAAGATTCTTCCGCTCAAGTCGATAGCAATGCCGTTATGACAAAATCAGGCAAAGTTATCGAATTTCAAACAACAGCAGAGGGCGAACCTTACGAGATTGAAAAAATGAATCAAATTGTCGAACTTTCTAAAAATGCAATTCAAAAAATCATAGACCTCTATCCCAACACGGAAGCGTAAAAACACGAATAGTGTCATAATAAAAAACTGCAAAATTTTATAAAAATCAAAAATGTATTATTAATTTTTGTAACAATTTATTTCATG
The DNA here is from genome assembly GCA_934754855.1 of uncultured Candidatus Melainabacteria bacterium. Taxonomy (GTDB): domain Bacteria; phylum Cyanobacteriota; class Vampirovibrionia; order Gastranaerophilales; family Gastranaerophilaceae; genus RUG841. The sequence continues at coordinate 3,421 of CAKVJR010000051.1, read as the reverse complement.
ACCTCGCAAAATATTTTAAGTCGAAGATTTTAAACCGATGTGTTTGATGAAAGGGTAACGCATGGATATTAAATTTAATGCAACCGGTAAACTTAATTTAGGCAAACTAAATGAACAACAAGCAACTAAACCGGAAGTTGCAACACAACAAGAAAGACCCAATTACAATCAAGGTTCTTTAGACAAAATGGCGGCATTTAACCGCTCAATGGTAAAACAGGTTTCATTCGGTGGCTGGAGCCCCGAAAGCAAAGAAAACGAACAGGCAATTAAAGATATGGTTAAGGTCATCAAAGACCCGAGCATTGAAAGAATTGCGGTTTCAGGTCACCAATCACCTGACGGCGACAGTATCGGTTCTTGCTTCGCTTGTGCATCAATGTTGCACCAAGCAACAGGCAAAACAGTTGACTGTTTCATTTTTGGACCTTTACCGAAAAGATATGACTTCCTCAGAGAAGGCTTAGAAGGCGTAAACATTGTTGAAACAAGACCGAACGGCGATGCAAAATTTGCTGATAAAATGGCTGAACGTCACGGAAAATATGACCTTTGCGTTTCAGTTGATGCATCAAAGCCCGGTATGATTGCACAAGATTACTATCAAGGTGTATATCAACAAGCAGACCATAAATTAAAAATTGACCACCACCCGTATGAAAAATACGAAGACGGCACAGACAACAACTTCGGTGATATCAACCTTGTTGACCCGTCATGCGGTGCGGCAACCCAATTGATGATGCAATTTGCTGAACCTTTGGGAATTGAACCGAAAGAATTATCAAAAACATTTAACAACGCTGTTTACACAGGTTTGTTGACAGATACGGGCGGATTGAAATTCTCACAAAACGTACTTCCGTTCACTGATGCGGCAAAACTTATTGAAAACGGCGTAAACAACAGAGAAATGCAACACTTTGCATTGGGCAATACTCCGCAATGCGTTTTGAAGGTTGAAAACCTCGCAAACTCAAAAATCAGATACTCAGAAAGCGGCAAAATCGCTTATATGGTTGAAGATAAAGAAATTGCAGATGCTAAGAGAGCAGCAAAACAAGAAGGATACTTCCAAGAAGCAAAAGACGCAATCAAAGGTGTTGCAGGTTCTATGCCCGAAATTCAAGGCGTTGAAATCGGTTTCAAAGTCAGCCCTTGGAAAGATAAGGCAAGTTTCTCAATCAGAAGTTTGCACGCAGATGTCAGTGAACTCGCTCGCAGACACGGTGGCGGCGGTCACGAAAATGCAGCAGCGTTCTCGGTTGATTTGAACGGTCGCACACTTGAACAAGCAGTTCAAGACATCGTTAAAGAAGCAGAAGCCGAAGCAGAAAAGCAAGGCTACTAATTTAAAAACCTTTATCAAACACAAAAAGGGGAAGTTCCAAACTTCCTCTTTTTATTTGCAAAAAAATGAACTTTTTTCAAAGTAAATCGTTTTACGAGGTGTAGGAGAAAAACATGAAAAAATTTTTAAGTCTTATCGCAATTATCGCAATTTCAACAACTACAGAAGTTTACGCACACAATTTCACTCTTCAATCGAGTGACCTTTCGGGGACAAATTCGGTTGTGACTTCACCGTCAAAAAAATCGTATTCAAACGGATTTGCACAGGGATTTTCGGAATATTACGATTCACAAACCCCATCATCATTGGGAAGATTAGCAACAACCTCGACTTCGGGCGTTTCACGTGACCCGTATTTTGTGCAAATTGACGGAACAAAATACATGCTGATAAAAGAAAATTCCGATAAAAAATTCGACAAAAACGACATTTTGGGCATAAAAGACACCAAAGAAACAGTTTTTGCCTCACTCAGACCTCTCGATATCAATCGTGACAACAAATTGACGGGCGAGGAATTGACTAAATCAGGTGTAAGACTCGTTAAAATCGGACAAAACGGCAAGTTGATTAATGATAAAAATCAAGATTTTCAAAATTCAAAAATTGTTTATATATATATGAAAGAACTTCGTAAATCATACAAAAACGACGGCAACACAGGCGATTTCGGAATGTATGATGTTTTGGTCAAAAATAATGACGACAAAACAAAACTCGTAACAGGCTTTGTATCTTTTGAAACAGAAGAAGTATTATCCCAATATTTCTAACATTTCCTTTTTTCAATAATCCAAGGGCGGCACTGTCGCCCTTTTTCTTTGTAACATGCCTTAACATTTTTGAAAAATCAAGCAATTTCGGAACTTTAGAACACTTAAAGAGGTATCGAAAGGCGCGTGAATCATGAAAATTTCTGCAATATCTTCATTTCAAAGTGTTCAATTAAATAATTTTAAAGCAACAAACGTTGCAACTATGCCTATCGAGAATAAAAAGCCTGAAAAAGAACAAAATTCGTCAAATGCCTCAAAGGCTTTGCAAGCGTATTTTTTAGGCGGACAAAAAGTTTCATTCGGCGGAACTTCAGGTTTCAAAATCAAGAAACTTGAAGATGTACCGTGTCCTTGCTGCGGACAAATAATGTTGACGCCCGAATCGACTGAAAAGCACGTCAACAGATTAAAAATGGCAAAAGGCAACAAACTTGCAGACAGACTTATCAATGAAGAATTGCCTGTTTTGAGAAGCAATGAAAGAGCAGCAGCGAAAATGATTGCAGACGCTGTTAAGAACACTGATTTAAACATTGCGGCAGGTGCGAAAAAAGTTAACCAAAACTTGCCCGAAAGATTTAACGGCTACTGCCAAGACGTATTGATGAATGCGGCAATTATTTGCGAAGAAGAATTTGGCGAAAATTCAAAAGTTGGACAATATTTGATGCAAAAAATTGACGAAACAACAGACCACGAGAAGTTTTACAGACCGAACATTACAGAAGAATTTGCACAATTTAAGTCAGAAATGACACACGAACAGTATCACAAACTTGAAGATACATTGATGACTTTGCCTTTGGATTATAAAAATGTTGCAAGAATTATGGACGGTGCATCGAAAGAGTCAACAGTTGCAGTAGCAAACAGATTGTTAGCACCCTCTTTGGCAACAGCAGAACACGTTTTGCCCCATTCTTTAGGCGGAAGCAACAAAGCATCAAATTTCCTCTCGGAATGTGCAGGTTGCAACAACCCGAGAAGCAGCATGCCTTATGCGGAATGGTTCAAAATTCACCCAGAATTTAAAAGAAACGCTCAAGGTTATATCGAACACGTTGAAGGACGTATCGTAAACGGCGAATTGCCCACTACGTACGACTCTTACCCTGTTGATATCAGAGAAACTCTCACAAGCGAATCAGACGGACAAATCGTTTTGAAAGTCTTGGATAAAGCAAAATTGGTCGAACTTCGAGAAATGAAAAAAGCGGGTCAAGAAGTCGATATCCACGCAGAAACCGAAAAAGCGGAAAAAGAAAAGGAAGACCAAGAGTAGTCTGTTGAT
>CAKVJR010000050.1 GCA_934754855.1 uncultured Candidatus Melainabacteria bacterium | reverse complement strand
CTCCGTCTGATTATGCGATAGCTATGCCAAAGGTTAAAATGCATTTAGACTCAAAAGATAAATATAAACTTGAAGAACTTGCGGTGTAATTTGATTTGCACAAAGTTTTATAATCGTTTTGTTCAGAGGGATTTGACCCTCTGAATTTTTTTGCCATTCTTTGTGGGGGAAAAATATAATAACAGATACTTCGGCTTCGCCTCAGTATGACAGTGAACGCTTAACTTTAAGCAGAAATGTCATTCTGAGCGTCAGCGAAGAATCTGTGAAAAGAGTGTAGGGTTGACTTTAGTCAACCAAAGCAATTAAATCTTGTCATTCTGAGCCTTTAAGCGAAGAATTTGCAAAAATGGTTGCACAAATCGCAAACAACTTCTTCGGGATAAATCCCTCAGAATGACGTTTGATGTTCAAAACTCATCGCTATATTGAGCAGATTAAAAATATAATAATAGACACTTCGGCTTCACCTCAGTATGACACAAATGTAATATTTAAACAGATACTTTGGCTCTTCCTCGGTATGACGATGAATTAGCATTTTCGGTATTCCTTCCCGAATATTTGCAAAAAAATTTCGAATAGACTAAAATTAAAACAGTTCTTATAAGAAGGTGAGGTAATATGAAAAAAGTTATTACGTCTTTAATGGTCGGATTGGTGATATTTTTTGCAAATTGTTTCAGCAAGGCTGAGGCATGGGTTAATCCCGATATCAAAACGAGTGTAAATGTTAAGATGGAACAACTTTCTCCCGAGATGAGAACGTATTTGGATAATGAAGTAATGCCGACTTTGAAAAAGTGGTTCAAGGACGGAAAGCCTGTTGAAAAAGGTTGGAAGAGCATTGTAAGTTTCAGAATTGACAAAGACGGAAACGTTCATGACAAAAATTATTTATTCCTTGAAGATACTTGGATTAACAGCGGTGTAGAATATGCTTTGATGAAATTGAACAAAGTTTCTGCACCTCCGAAAGAATACAACGGCGAGTTGATATTTGTAACTTTTGAGTATGTTTATCCTGAAACGAAGGTTTATTTTACGAATGTTAAATAAGATTAAAATAAATTAAATTTGTAACGAAATAATAAAACCTCTGAGTTATGCTCGGGGGTTTTGTTTTAGAGAAATGTTAAAAATGTGACGAAAAACATGGACAAAAAAGTTGCATGAGCATGAATAAAAAAGTATGATAGAACAACGCTCTTAATAGAAGAAACATTAGCGAGCGGAACAGAAAATAATGTCGAACAGTCAATAAATACGGGACTGTTAGGGGTTTGTGAAAATATCAAAGGAGATATAAATGGAAAAGATTGTTAAACGTGACGGTAAACTTGTAGATTTCAGTGAAGACAAAATCACCGAAGCGATTGAAAAAGCGGGGCGTGCATCAAAGGAATTTGACCACAATACTGCAAAAAACTTGGCTGCACAGGCTGCTGAGAAAGCGTTTGATATTTTAAAATCGAAACAACAACTTTTAAAGACAATGACTGTTGAGGAAATTCAAGATATTGTCGAAGAAGTTTTGCTCGATTCTGCTTACAAAAAGGCTGCAAAATCATACGTTATTTACAGAGAACAACGTGCGAAAGTCAGAAAGTTCATTAACGATGCGAAAGTTGATATGGTTGATGAATATTTGCACGAAATTGACTTGAACGTAAAAGAGAATGCGAACATGTCATATTCTGTTCAAGGTTTGAACAATTACATTGCATCAAATATCAGTAAGAGTTATTGGCTCAATAAAATTTATCCCGATAATATAGGAGAAGCACATACAAAAGGCGATATCCATATTCACGACTTGAATATTATCGCAAGTTACTGTGTCGGTTGGGATTTGAAAGACTTGTTGACCGAAGGTTTCCAAGGGGTTGAAGGCAAGGTTTCTTCAGCACCAGCAAAACACTTTAGAACCGCATTGGGTCAAATCGTCAATTTCTTATATACAACTCAAGGCGAAAGTGCTGGGGCTCAAGCGTTTTCAAACTTTGATACCTTGCTTGCACCGTATATTTATTATGACAAATTGAATTACGACCAAGTTAAACAGGCAATGCAAGAATTTATTTTCAATATGAATGTGCCGACAAGAGTAGGTTTCCAAACACCGTTCACGAACGTTACAATGGACTTGAACTGTCCGTCTTATTACAAAGACCAAGCAGCGATTGTCGGCGGCGAAATTATGGAAAAAACTTACGGCGAATTTGAAGAAGAAATGAACATGATAAACCGTGCATTCTTTGAAATTATGTCCGAGGGCGACAATAGCGGTCGAGTATTCACTTTCCCGATTCCGACATATAACATTACAAAAGATTTTGATTGGGATAATCCGAAATTGGACGGTTTGTGGCAAATGACCGCAAAATACGGTATTCCGTACTTCTCGAACTTCATCAACTCGGATATGAATCCTGAAGATGCCCGCTCAATGTGCTGCCGTTTGAGAATTGATAACAGAGAACTTGCATATCGTGGCGGCGGTTTGTTCGGCTCAAATCCTTTGACGGGTTCTATCGGCGTTGTTACAATCAACATGCCTCGTTTGGGCTATCTTGCAAAGGATAAAGACGATTTCTTCAGAATGCTGAAAGAAAAAATGGACATGGCAAAAGAAAGTTTGGAAATTAAACGTAAAGTTGTCGAAAGTCTTACAGAAAGAGGATTTTATCCTTATACAAAATATTATTTAAGAGCAATCAAAGGAAGATTTGGAGTTTATTGGAAAAACCACTTCTCAACAATCGGTTTGATTGGCTTGAATGAAGCATGCTTAAATCTTTTAGGACAAAATATCGGCTCGGAAGAGGGCAAAGAATTTGCAGTCAGAGTTATGGACTTTATGAGAAATGTTGTTCGTGAATATCAAATCGAAACGGGCAATAACTATAACCTCGAAGCAACCCCCGGAGAAGGAACTTCATTGAGATTGGCAGGTTTGGACAAGAAAACTTACCCCGATTTGATTTGTGCAAATGAAGAAGATGTTAAAAACGGTGCTCAACCTTTCTATACAAATTCTTCACAACTTCCCGTAAATTATACGGACGATTTGTTTGAAGTTCTTGACCACCAAGACGATTTGCAAACAAAATACACGGGTGGAACGGTTGTTCACATTTTCGCAGGCGAAAGACTTTACGATTGTGACGTAATGAAAAATCTCGTTAAGAAAATTTGTGAAAATTACAGAATCCCGTACTTCACATTCTCACCGACCTTCAGCACTTGTCCGAGCCACGGATACATTGCGGGCGAACATTTTGAATGTCCAGATTGCGGTTCCGAGTGCGAAGTTTACTCGAGAATTGTCGGATACATTCGTCCCGTAAAACAATGGAACGCTTCAAAAGCAGAAGAGTTCAAAAAACGTGTAACGTTTGACATGGAAAAGGCAGACTGCTGTCACTCATGTTAATCGGCGGATTTCAAAAAACGTCACTTATTGACTACCCCAAGAAGATTGCGGCTATTGTGTTTACACATGGCTGCAATTTTCGTTGTCATTACTGTCACAACCCCGAACTCGTTACGGGCGTTGAAAAAATCGCTGACGAAGAGTCAATTTTGAAATTTCTTGATAAAAGAAAGGGCAAACTTGACGGGATAGTCGTGACAGGCGGAGAACCTTGTATTCAAAAAGATTTGCCTGATTTTTTGGCAAAGTTGAAAGATAAAGGCTTTGATGTCAAACTTGATACGAACGGCTCGAAGTTCGATATGCTCGAAAACATTGTGCTGAAAGGCTTAGTCGATTATATTGCAATGGATATAAAGGCTCCTTTGTTGAAGTATAAAAAAATTATCGACACAGATGTTGATATTTCAGAAATTCAAAACAGCATTGACTTAATTATGTCCTGCGGACTTGATTATGAGTTTAGAACGACAGTCACAGAGGCACTTTTGACTGTTGATGATTTTGATGAAATCGGAGCGACGGTTGAGGGTGCGAAGAAATATTTTCTCCAAAACTTTGTTTACAGTAAAATTTTAGACGAAACTTTTAAAGATGCCAAACCCTTTACACATGCCGATTTAGAACGTGTTGCAAAAATCCTGCTCGACCATGGTATTGAGCAGGTGCATATTCGATAGTAGTTATCTCGGCTATTTTTTGTTTTCAAAATTGTTGTATCATTAGAAAAAATTGAGGGCAAAATGATGAAAATTTTAATAGTAATAGATGATTTAGAACTTAAATATTTTGAATTTAACGACCTCGTAACAGACTTTTGGTTCAACAAAGAATATTTGGAACGAGGTTATGAAGTCGAAATTTGCACAAAAGGCGGGCTTTTTATCAAGGATAATAAAGGTTTTGCACTTTCTTACAAAACTTTTGAAAAAAACGGAGATATTTTTCACGAAGATACCCCGAGCGAGAAACTTATTGAAACCTTTGATATTGTTTATTTCAGACCCGATCCGCCCGTTGATACGGATTATATTAACGCTTGTTTTGTTTTCGATTTTGTTGATAGAAAAAAGACCAAAATCGTCAATAATACACAGGCTATTCTTGATTTTAACGAAAAATTGCACGGAAATTATTTCCCGAAATACACTCCGAAAAATATTATTACGGCGAATATGCAGTTGATTAAAGATTTTGTCAATGCCAATGGTGAGGCGATTATTAAGCCCCTCAACAGATGTTTTGGCAGCGGAATTTTTTATCTTTCTCACGGCGACAAAAATATCAATTCATTGATTAATAATTCAACAAACAACGGTAAAACTCTAGTTTGTGTGCAAGAATATCTCGGGCATGGCGAAGGTGGGGACAAACGTGCTTTTATTCTCGGAAACAAGGTCTATCGTGAATCTTTGAGAAAACTTGCGGGTAAAGATGATTTCAGATTTAATACCCACTCGGACGAATATTTCCGAAAAGAATATTTGACCGATTTTGAATACGAAGCAGCAAAAGATATTGCAAAATATCTCTCAAACCGTGGAATTTATATGATTGCCTTGGATTTGATTGACGAGAAAGTGACCGAAATTAACGTCACAAGCCCCTGTTATTTCTTTAGAGAAATGAATCGACTTCACGGAATTGAATTTCATAAAACCGTGATGGAGGATTTGATTAATTTGACCGAAAACGAAATGACGGCGACATTATGAGCATAATCGCAACAAAAGATGAGTTGACCGAAATTTTTTATTCCGGTTGCAAAACTGCTGAGTTAATCGGCTTGGAGTACGAAAAACTCCCCGTTTATAAGTCGGATTACCGTGCGGCGGACTATTACGATGTTTCAAGAATTATTTTGGAAATGGAAAACGAGCACAGAGTGGTCGTTTTCGAGGGAAAAAATCCGATTGGAATGATTTTGCCGAACGGGCATATCTCGCTCGAACCGGGGGCTCAAACGGAAATCAGCCTTAATCCTGTCAAAAATATTTCCGAACTTAGAAAAATGCTCGACGATTATAATGCAGAAACCGCCGAAATTGCCGATAAACACGGGATTTGTTGGGTAGGCTTCGGTATTCAGCCCGTTTCAACTTTTGAAAAAATTAACGTAATTCCCAAAAAACGTTATGCCAAAATGACAAATTACTTGCCCAAAAGAGCAAAATTGCCGTTTGTTATGATGAGAGAAACGGCGGGAATTCAAGTGGGACTTGATTATTCAAGCGAAGAAGACGCTATGGGAAAATTCAAAACCGCACTTAAACTTTCCCCCCTTGTGAGTGCAATGTTCGCAAATTCCCCCGTCAGAAACGGTCGTTTGTCAGGTGCAAAATCTTTTCGTGCATATTCTTGGCTTAATACCGATGAACAGCGTTGCGGCTTGATTTCCGAGAAAATTTTTCACGACGATTTTTCTTTTGAAGACTATAAAAATATTTTGTTCAATATTCCGATGATTTTTATCGAAAAGGACGGAAAATACATTGACACAGGCGATTTGACCTTTGGTGAATATTATCGGCATGGCTTTGAGGGATATTTTCCGACAATTGAAGATTGGCAAACTCAAATGAGCCTGTTTTTCCCCGATGTAAGGCTCAAAACGTATCTTGAAATCAGAAATCATGACTCCCAAAAATCGGAATTCATTACGGCGGTTCCTGCGATTTGGAAAGGAATTTTGTATAATAAAGAGGCGAGAGATGCGATTGATGATATGTTTAAAGGTGCCGAATTCAGTGACTTTGAGGAATTAAGATATCTTACGCCGGACTTTGGCTTGGAGATAAAATTCAAACGCTACAATCTCTTTGACCTCGCCAAAGAAGTCTTGAATATTTCAAAACAAAGCCTTGAAATGATGAAAACAGGAGAAGAACAGTACCTCGAACCGATTTATAATTATGTAAACAAAAAAATCACTCCCGCCGATGAAATTATCTCAAAATTTAAAAATTTGGAAAAAATTACGGTCGATGATTTGAAAAATTTACATGCCGAAATTATTTAACGATTTTTAGTGTTACCGAAAATGGACATGAATATTGGTGTTTTTGTGAATTAAAATTTTTCCGAAAAAATACTTGTACAATTTTTTTATGTTTGTATTATTATTAAGTGTGAAACATACACATTTGATTTAAGGAGAAATGTAATGGAAACATACGGAATTGAAAAATTAGGTGTAATCGGTCCGAAAGCGGTATATCGTAACTTGACTCCCGCACAATTGACAGAAGCAGCATTGCGTCGTGGAGAAGGTTCTTTGAGCGAAACCGGTGCATTGGTTGTAACAACAGGCAAATACACAGGTCGTTCACCTAAAGATAAATTTATCGTTGATACAGACGGCGTACACAACGAAATCGCTTGGGGTAAGGTAAACAGACCTATTTCAAGAGAACAATTCAACGCTATTAAAGGTAAAATCGCAGCATACTTGGAAGGCAGAGAAGTATTCATTTTTGATGGTTTTGCAGGTGCTGACAAAAAATATACTCAAAAATTCAGAGTTGTAAACGAATTGGCAAGCCAAAATATGTTCATTCACCAATTGTTGATTCGTCCGACAGCAGAAGAATTAAAAGAATACGGCGAACCGGATTACACAATCCTTTGTGCTCCGGGATTCAAGTGTGATCCTGAAGTTGACGGTGTAAATTCAGAAGCATGCATCGCAATCGACTACGAAGCACACATGATTATCATTTGCGGTTCAAAATACTCAGGCGAAATCAAAAAGTCAGTATTCGCAACAATGAACTACATTATGACAAAGAAAAACGTACTTCCGATGCATTGCTCGGCAAACATGGATCCTCAAACCGCTGAAACAGCAGTATTCTTCGGACTTTCAGGTACCGGTAAAACAACACTTTCAGCAGACCCTGCAAGAAAGTTAATCGGTGATGACGAACACGGTTGGTCACCTGATGGTGTATTCAACTTTGAAGGCGGCTGCTATGCAAAATGTATTCACCTTTCAGCAGAAAACGAACCCGATATTTACAATGCAATTAAATTCGGTTCAGTGGTTGAAAACGTAATTATGAACCCTGAAACAAGAGAATTTGATTTTGAAGACGGTTCATTGACAGAAAACACTCGTGTAGGTTATCCGATTAATTACATCAACAATGCACAAGTTCCTTCAAAAGGCGGCATTCCGAAAGTTGTTATCTTCTTGACAGCAGATGCGTTCGGCGTATTGCCTCCTATCAGCAGATTGAGCAAAAACGCTGCAATGTACCACTTCGTAACAGGTTTCACATCAAAACTTGCAGGTACGGAAAGAGGCGTTACAGAACCTCAACCGACATTTTCAACATTGTTCGGCGAACCGTTTATGCCGATGGACGCATCAGTTTATGCAAAAATGTTGGGTGAAAAACTTGACAAATACGGCACTAAAGTTTACCTCGTAAACACAGGCTGGGCAGGCGGTTGTGCATCTTCAGGTGCAAAACGTATGAAGTTGGCTTACACTCGTGCAATGGTTACAGCAGCATTGAACGGTGACTTCGACAACATCGAATTTAAACATCACGATGTATTCAATGTTGATTATCCTGTTCACTGTCCGAATGTTCCCGATGAAAAACTCGATGCAAGAGGAATGTGGGAAGACAAGGCTGCTTATGACGTACAAGCAAACAAATTGGCTCAAATGTTTGCAGATAACTTCGCTGCAAAATATCCCAATATGCCGGCTGAAATCGTTGAAGCAGGTCCTAAGGCTAAAAATTAGTCAGAATTTGTCGTTAAATAAACGAAAAAATTTGAAAGACTCCTTGAATTTCAAGGGGTCTTTTTATTGCAGACGTTCAAAAAATATGTTAAAATATACATGTAAAATACCGTTGGTTTGTGGTCTAAGAGATTAAGGAGAGATAGTCTTGAGTAATGCTTGCTTTGGCGAACATTTTGACACCGTAGTGTTCAAAAATTGGCTCAAATCCAGTTCTGCTTTTATCAGTATTAAGAACCTTGACGGAAAATATTTGGGAATTTCCGATGCTTATGCGAAATTTTTGGGATTTGAGAATTGCGATGAAATTATCGGAAAATACACCCCCGATGTTTTTTCTCTGAAAAACGCCGCTTCGTATGCCAAACAGGACAAGTTGGTCTTAAATACCGCAAGACAATTGACTTTTAAGAATAAATTTATCCACCCCGACAAAGGTTTGTTGTACCTTGATGTGGTAAAAACGCCGATTTTGAATGAGAAAAAGGCTGTTGTTGCAATAGAAACGGTTATTACGGATGTTACGGAAAAATATTTGCTCTTTCATAAATTACAACGTGAACAATTGAAATTCAAACGATTTTTCAACGATATTCCTGTTGCCGTGTGGATTAAAGATGCGAGAAACCGCTATATCAATGTTAACAGTGAATTTTGTGAAATTTTCAATACAAAAAAAGATGAAATTATCGGACAAAAATATGTTAATCACGAACGACTCGAAGGAATTATCGGAGAAGAGGAATTGGCTCTGATACAGGCACAGGACGAGTTCGTTTTAAAAGAAAATAAACGTCACGTTTTGGAATTTTGTACAATTCAGGGCGGTAAAAAAGGCTGCATAAAAATGATAAAAATTCCGATTTTCAGACAAGGAAAAGTTATCGGATTAATCGGTTGCTGCCATTCGACGGTTGATAAAAAGCCTATGTAACAAATGTATAAGCCGTGTAATGCTTGTCGTGCGGTCATTTCCCGTGCGACGCTTACTTGACTTGAAAATTATTGGTTTTGATTGTATAATTGAAATCAGTAGAGATAACTATGGACATTGAACTGACAATTTTAAAATTAATGGGTATTGCCTTTTTGCTTCTGACAAACGGATTTTTCGTTGCTTCAGAATTTGCATTGGTGAATGTAAGGCAAACAAAAATGGCACAACTTGCCAAGGACGGAAACAAGGTCGCAGGCTTGGTGTGCAAGGAAATTGAGCATCTTGATACATACATTGCTGCCGTTCAATTGGGTATTACGATTGCAAGTATCGGTTTAGGTTGGGTCGGAGAATCAACGCTCGCCTCGATTTTGGAACCTTTGTTCTCGTTTTTGTCGGGGGCGGAAAAAACAATCGCCGTTCACTCTTGTGCGACAGGTATCGCATTCGCTTTGATTACGTTTATGCACGTTGTAATCGGTGAATTGATGCCTAAATCAATCGCTTTGCAATATCCTGAAAGAACAGCTTTGTTTATTGCCAAACCGATGCTCCATATTGCAAAAGTTTTCAAACCGTTCATTTTCCTTTTAAACGGTTTTGGAAATTATATGCTTAAATTAATCAATATTCACCCTGCATCATCGGCTCATTCCGTTCATACTCCCGAGGAAATCGGTATGATTGTTGAGGCAAGTTATAACGAGGGCATTTTGAACGAAACTGAAAAAAATATGTTGCAAAATATTTTTGAATTTTCGGATAAAGATGCAAAACAAGTTATGAGTCCTCGTCCCGATATGGTTGCATTGTCTGTGGATATTGAGTTTGAAGAACTTGAAAAAACCATTTTGGATAATCAATACACCCGTTATCCTGTTTACGAAGAAGATTTGGATCATATTATCGGCTTGTTGCACGTTAAAGACTTGTATGCAATGACGATTAATAAAAAAGAATTTAACCTCAGAGCAATGCTCCGTGAGGCAAAATTCTTCCCTGAAACTGTCCCTCTTGATAAATTGGTTCGTGATTTTAAAACAAATAAAGTTCAAATGGCTATTATTGTCGATGAATTCGGCGGAACAAGCGGTTTGATTACTTTGGAAGACATTTTGGAAGAGATTGTCGGCGAAGTGCAAGATGAATTTGATACCGACGAAGAGGCTGATATCGTCAAAATCGGCGAAAATGAATACGTCGCAAACGGAATTATGCGAATTGATGAATTTGCTGATTATTTCAAAAAGGAAATACCCGAAGAAGAAGATGTTGAAACAATTGCGGGTGTTATTCTGAAACGTTTGGACAGAATGGCAGAAGTCAATGATACCGTTGAATGGGACGATTTTGTTCTTACTGTAATTGAACTTGACGGCACAAGAATTGTCAAAATTAAAGTTCAGCATAAACCCAAACAAGAAAAAACCGAAGAAGAAAAAGAAGAACAAAGTGCGGAAATTTAAGTGCTTTTGAAATAAATGCAGTTCTGTGTCTTGAATATTAGTCCTTAAGTGCCTTTATGCGAAAAATTTGTGAACCGTCGTGAAAAACAGATATTTCGCTTTGCTCAATATGACGATGAATGTTTGAGGTTACTCGTTTTCTGTCATTGTGGGCGTGCAAGATTGGAAAATATTATCAGGTGAATGAACAAACATTGGATTGCTTCACTTCGATTGCAATGACGATAAACCCAATAGCCATTTTGATTGAAGAACGAGCAAACATAGTGCTTAACAGTCATTCTGAGGTCTTGAAAAAACCGAAGAATCTGTATGTAATGTTTTAACGAAAGCAGATTTTCACATGCGGTTCTGAATGATGGTAATGGCATTGATACTGATTTGTTACTTTGATACTCAAAATAACAATAAATTATTTAATTTTCAAAAAATTAAAAAAAGTTGTTGACTGAAAATTTT
>CAKVJR010000049.1 GCA_934754855.1 uncultured Candidatus Melainabacteria bacterium | reverse complement strand
TCATTATGCTTGCACAAGAAGAAGCACGCCGTTTGGGACATAATTTTGTCGGAACGGAACAGGTCTTGCTCGGACTTATCGGTGAAGGAACGGGCGTAGCAGCAAAAACCTTGAAATCAATGGGCGTAACACTAAAAGACGCACGTGCCGCTGTCGAAGAAATTATCGGCAGAGGTGCAGGCTTTGTTGCTGTTGAAATTCCGTTCACCCCTCGTGCAAAGCGAGTTTTGGAACTTTCATGGGACGAAGCAAGACAATTGGGTCATAACTACATCGGTACGGAACACTTGCTTTTAGGTTTAATCCGAGAAGGCGACGGTGTTGCGGCAAGAGTATTGGAAAACTTGGGCGTTGACTTGAATAAAGTCAGAACGAATGTTGTAAAAATGCTCGGTGAAATTAAAGGCGGCGGAACTGCTGAAGCAGAAGCAGGCACAGGCAGCAGAGGTCGTTCTTCATCGGCAGCAACCCCCGGCGGAAAAACCAAAACTCCGATGCTTGATGAGTTTGGCACAGACTTAACCTTGGCAGCAGCGGAACAAAGACTTGACCCTGTTGTCGGCAGAGAAAAAGAAATTGAACGTGTTATTCAAATTCTCGCAAGAAGAACAAAGAATAACCCCGTATTACTTGGCGAACCCGGTGTCGGCAAAACGGCTATCGCAGAAGGATTGGCAAGCAGAATTGTAAACTCGGAAGTACCCGATTTGCTTGACGGCAAAAAAGTTATCCAACTCGATATGGGCCTTTTGATTGCAGGAACGAAGTATAGAGGCGAATTTGAAGAACGTCTTAAAAAGATTATGGACGAAATCAGATTGTCAGGAAACATCATTCTTGTAATCGATGAAATGCACACCTTGATTGGAGCAGGAGCGGCAGAAGGTGCTATTGATGCTGCAAACATTTTGAAACCTGCACTTTCGAGAGGTGAAATCCAAGTTATCGGTGCAACAACGAACGATGAATATCGTAAGTATGTTGAAAAAGACCCCGCACTTGAAAGACGTTTCCAACCTATCGTAATCGAAGAACCGTCAGTTGACGATACAATTGCGATTATCAAAGGTTTGCGTCACAAGTACGAAGAACACCACAAATTGAATATTTCAGACGAGGCAATCGTTGCTGCGACTGAACTTTCATACAAATACATAACAGACAGATATTTGCCTGATAAAGCAATCGATATCATCGATGAGGCTTGCTCAAAAGTCAGAATTAAGTCAAGTTCGCTTCCTCCCGAAGGAAAAGAACTCGACAGACAACTCAAAGAAGTTGTTAAGAAAAAAGAAGAAGCAATCAGAAACCAAGAGTTTGAAGTTGCATCGGATTTGCGTGACGAAGCAGCCTCATTGAAAGAAAAAGTCCACGAAGTGACTGAAAAATGGAAAGCGGAATCAGAAGCAAATAAACCGACCGTTACGGCAGAACAAGTTGCGGAAGTCGTCAGCACAATGACAGGCATTCCGACAACAAAAATTACCGAAGGCGAAAGCGAACGCTTGCTCAAATTGGAAGAAACTTTGCACAACAGAGTTATCGGACAAGATCAAGCCGTTGTTGCTATTTCAAAAGCAATCAGACGTGCAAGAGTCGGCTTAAAAGCACCTAACAGACCGATTGGAAGTTTCATCTTCGCAGGTCCTACGGGTGTTGGTAAAACTGAACTTGCAAAAGCATTGGCAGAAGCGGTATTCGGTTCAGAGGATAACATGATAAGAGTCGATATGTCAGAATTTATGGAAAAACATTCGACAGCAAAACTTATCGGTTCACCTCCGGGATACGTCGGCTACGACGATGGCGGTCACTTAACAGAAACTATCAGAAAGAAACCTTACTCGGTAATTCTTTTTGATGAAATCGAAAAGGCTCACCCTGACGTATTTAATATCATGTTGCAAATTCTTGACGACGGCCGTTTGACCGATGCAAAAGGCAGACACGTAAACTTCAAGAACACAATCATCATCATGACATCAAACGTCGGTGCAAGCATGATTTCAACAGGTTCAAAATTGGGCTTCTCAGTCGGCGACGACGAATCGAAAGACAAATACGAACGTCTTAAAGAAACTGTTACTGAAGAAATGAAAAAGGCATTCAAGCCCGAATTCCTCAACAGAATCGACGAAACAATCGTATTTGCTCACCTTTCTAAACCTGAAATCAGACAAATCGTTGACTTGTTGTTCAAAGATTTGTTCAAGAGATTGGAAGCACAAGATTTGAAAATCGAAGTTTCTGACGAAGTTAAAGATTATCTTGCAGAGGACGGATACTCCGAAGCCTACGGTGCAAGACCTCTCAAACGTCTTATCCAAAAGAAAGTCGAAGACGGCTTGGCAGAAGAAATTTTGGGAGGTCAGTTCAAAGCAGGCAAAAAGATTGTTCTTACTCTCGAAGATAAGAAAATCAAATTCCATACGGTTGACGTAGAGGACGAAAAAAAGGAAACAGTCCCCGCCGAAAAACCTGAGGAAAAAGAAGAAGATAAAAAAGACGAATAATCTTTTTAAACAAACAAAAAGCGACTCTTGATTTTCAAGGGTCGTTTTTTTTTAAGCAAAAATCATTTTTTTGAGAAAAAATCGCCAAATAAATTTGCAGCAATTTTGCAAGGGTTGTTTTTGACAAAAAAATCGCTGAATATATTTTCGGCGGATTTGCAAGGGTTATTATTTTGAATAAAAAAAAGGGCGACATTTCTGTCACCCTTAATTTTCTGTTAGTCTTAAACTATTTCAAGAACGGAGGAAGGTCGATATCTACCGACTTTTGACCGTTATTGGGTTGGTTTCCGTAATTAATCGGAAAATCTGTTTTTGTTTCAACTTTCGGTGCTTGTTGTTGAGGAGCAGCCGGTGCTTTCGGAGCAACATTTTGAGTATTTACGTTGTTATTGTTGCTCATTTTGCCGCTGAAAAAGTCGCTTACGTTCAATTTTTCAGTTTGTTTCGGTGCTTCCGGAGCAGGTTTCATATCGAAGCCTGTTGCGATAACCGTAACTTGAATTTCGCTTGCGTTCATAACGTTTTCGTTGATAACGGCACCGAATGTGAAGTTTGCATCGTCTGCAATTTCTTTTTGGATAACTTGAGATGCAGCATTGATTTCAAACAATGTCATATCCGAACCGCCTGTAACGTTGACGATAACGCCTGTTGCACCCTTCAAGGAAGATTCGATAAGCGGTGAGTTGATAGCCGCATTTGCTGCTTGAACCGCTCTGCCTTCGCCTGACATTACACCGATACCCATCAAAGCAGTACCCGAATTTTTCATAATTGCTTTAACATCAGCAAAGTCAACGTTAACAACACCGGGGAGTGCAACGATATCTGAAATACCTTGAACGCCTCTTGTCAAAACTGCATCAGCAATTGTGAAAGCGTCAATCAAAGTTGCCTTGTTGCCTGCAACTTCGAGCAATCTTTCGTTAGGAACAACGATGATTGAATCAACTTCATCTTTAAGTTTGTTGTAACCTTCGACAGCGAAGTTCATTTTTCTTTTACCTTCAAAAGAGAAAGGTTTAGTAACAACGGCGATAGTCAAAGCACCTGAATCTTTAGCGATTTGTGCGATAACGGGAGAAGCACCTGTACCTGTGCCGCCGCCCATACCTGCGGTAATAAATACCATATCTGCACCTTCAACCGCTTGAGCGATTTGTTCTTGGCTTTCTTTAGCCGCTTGTTCACCGATTGACGGGTTTCCGCCGGCACCCAAACCTTGAGTCAATGTTTGACCGAGTTGAATGCGGTGTGATTCTTCAACTTTGGCTCTGTCCAAAACTTGTTTATCAGTGTTCATTACCCAGAATTCGACACCTTCCATGTCGTTTTCAATCATTCGGTTAACTGCGTTTCCGCCGCCGCCGCCGACACCGATAACCTTTATTTTTGCTGGTGTGATGCCATTTGCGAAATTATCGTACATTTTGTAAGACCTCCAGAAATAAATCTTATATTTCTAATCCTCGTTTATATCAATTCAATTTGCTCAAAAAGCGTTTCCTGACTTGAAATCACGGTATTTCGAGGATATTCTAACCATTCTTTGTTTACCGCTTTATAAAAATATAGTATAGAAAATACAAAAAATAGTAAAGAATTTTTTTTAGTTTTTTAAGACATGTTATAGATTTGTAATAAAAAATTTTAAAAGTCAGACAAAATGTCACGTTTGATTTGTGATTGAATGTTGTTTGCCTTAATCAATTCAGCACAAATTTGTTGATATTTTTGCTCATTAATAATGCTTTTGCCCTCAAAATGCTTAGCATAATTATCTACACTGCCGTTTAAGGAATTTAATGTAGAAATAGAATCTTTGATTTTTGATTCTTTTAATTTCAAATACAAAAAATTTACAATCGGAAGATTGAAAAAAATTATCTTAAAAAATCTTACGAGCATATTGCCCGAAAACGAATACAAATCAGTCTTTTCGAGAGTTTGTTGTTTCAAATAATCTCCGTCATAAAAGCACAGTTTGTGTTCTTGAAAATCTTTCTTTTCAAAAGGATTTGACGTTTTTTTCAAGAAATCTTTAGCGTCAATTTTTGACAATTCTTCTTTTGAAAGTTTGTCAGGAACCTTATGCACGGGAACGTATTGTCCCATCGGAATGTAGGACGTTTTTTTCTTGTCAAAAACATTTTTTGACTCAGAAGTTTTTTGCGATTTTTTTTCGTTATCCGCCATACTTTCCTTTCTCTCACACATACAGGATAACGGATTTTTCAAAAAATTCGCTCATTCATTTGAGGTATTTTTTTATTTATGAATTACAAAAATAACTTCTTCCGCAAAAATATCCGCAAAAGTCTTTTTAAATCTTGAATTTACGATTTTTCCCCGTCTTGTCAAAATCGATTTTGAAATTTTAATATCTCTTTTTTCACAATAATCGAAAAAGTCCCGAACCGTCAAAAGGTGAATGTTCGGCGTATCATACCACTCGAACGGCAACATCTTCGATTTCGGCATTTTTCCCTTAAAAAGCAAATAAAATCTGATACGCCAATAAGCAAAATTCGGGAAACTGACAACCGCATTTTTGCCGACCCTGAGCATTTCTTTTATTACAAAATCAGGGTTTTGCGTCGATTGCAAAGTCTGATTTAAAATAACATAATCCATTTCATTGTCAGAAAAATCCTCAAGCCCTTCGTCAATATCGCCCTGAATTACCGAAAGCCCCTTGTGGAGCGACTGAATGACATTTTCTTGATTAATTTCAATTCCTTTGCCGTAAACATTTTTTTCATCGATGAGTTTTTTGAGCAAAGTTCCGTCCCCGCAGCCCAAATCGAGGACTTTCGCCCCATTTTCAATCAAAGGAACAATATGGTTGTAATTTGCGTGTAAAGCCTCATCGTTATTCATTTTCGGTATCCTTTTTCAAAAAAGATTTTATAATCTCTGTTTGAGTTTTAAATTCGAGCAAAAATGCATCATGCCCGCACGGCGACTGAATTTCGCAGAAAGAAACATCTTTTCCCGCACGAACGAGAGCCTTTGTCATTTCTTTCGATTGTTCAGTCGGGAACAGCCAATCCGTCGAGAAAGAAATTATCAAAAACGCACTGTCAGCGTGCTTAAACGCCTCTTCCAACGAGCCGTATTTGTCCGCCAAATCGAAATAATCGACCGCTTTTGTAATATACAAATAACTGTTCGCATCAAACCGCTCAACAAACGTCAAACCCTGATGCTGCAAGTAACTTTCGACCTGAAAATCAATTCCGAAATCGAAATCGGGTTTTGATTTATCCTGCAAGCGGCGACCGAATTTTTTGTGCATTGATTCTTCGCACAAATAAGTTATGTGACCAATCATTCTCGCAACAGACAAACCTTTTTCAGGGTGTTTTTTGTCATAATAATCACCGCAGTTAAAATTTTCGTCCGACAAAATTGCGTTGCGACCGACCGCATTGAACGCAATTCCTTGAGCCGTAAGCCTTGACGTCGATGCAATAATGACTGTTTTAGAAACATATTCGGGATAAGAAGTTGCCCACTCGAGAGCCTGCATACCGCCCATTGACCCGCCTGCGACAATCATTTTTTTTATACCCAAAGAGTCAACAAGAATTTTTTGAACCTGAACGGCATCTTCCATCGTAATCACGGGAAACGACAAACCGTAAGGCTTTCCTGTTTCAGGATTAATCGAAGAGGGACCCGTCGTCCCCGAGCAACCGCCAAGCATATTTGACGAAACGACAAAATATTTATTCGTGTCAAAAGCCTTATCAGGACCAATCATTTCGTCCCACCAGCCGTATTTTTTGTCATTTTCGCTGTAATAACCCGCAGCATGAGCATCTCCCGTCAAAGCGTGCAAAACCAAAATCGCATTATCGCCCTGTTCGTTCAATTCGCCATAAGTTTCATAAGCAATTTCAATCGGACCAAATTCCACACCCGAGTTGAGTTTGATTTTGTCATCATATTTTAAAAATTTTAATTCTGTTTTTCCGACCGATTTGCCCATTATTTCACCTGTTTTGAATAATCCCAACAATAAATTCCGCCGCAATAGCCGCAAACCGCATAATTATTCATAAAATCCAAATCCGGAACGAAGGAATATCCGTCAACCGTAATCATCAATTTTCCGTTTGCATCAATGTTTTTTTCGACATTGCCCGCACCGTCATACTTTCGGTTCAACATCAAATCAAAATTATTAATTTTTTTACACTTTCTGCAAACAAACATATTAACCCTTTTTGTTTCTGTTTTTATATTCTTTTTTGTAATCCGTTTTTCTTAACTCTTCTCCTTTTTCAAAGTCGAAAGTCTTATACAGCAAGGTAAACCAACAACTTCTCATCGGGAGAAGCAAACCGATAACAGAAACTCCGATTAAAGAACAAACCACACTGCAAGCGATATCGTGAATATTAAACGCTGCGTTTGTATCAATCGAAATCGGCATATTCAAAGGCAAACCGCTTGTCAAAGTTGCGATTGCGGAATTTACCAAATCTTGGATTGGCAAAATTTCCAAATACCGGTGAATGGGATATGCAAGAAAATCAATCGCATTCGCCTTATCAAAGGTCCAAACAATTAAATTCGGCAAAAGCCAATACGTCAATGCACCCGAAAGTGCCAAAAGTAAACACGTTATGCCGAAATTAGTCTTGACCAACTCAAAACTTCTCTTGAAAGCACCCAACGGCGGAGTGGATTCTTCGAGCATAAAAACTTGGAAAACAAGGCACAAATAAACGCATACAATCGCAAACGGAATGATAAACAACGGAAAAACTCCGATTAAGCACAAAAGCGAAATCAGCAAAACCAAAACGATATAATTTCCTAATCTTTTTTTGAGAACATCGTCATGCGTTTTCGGGTCGAGCGGCTTGTTTTTCATCTTTTCTCCACGGGAAACGTATGCCATCGAATTTAAAGATCCCATTGCGATTATGTAATCGTAAAACGCTTTACAAAAGACCAAAAACCCCGGAAATACGCAAATTAACAAAAGCGTAAATACCAACGGAATATTATCCAAAATCGGATATTGCTTAATCAAATGAGGAATATTTACCACAAAAAAATAATTTGCCGTAAAAATCAAAATCAGTCCGATAATTTGTCCGAACACGGGAAAAAGCATGTATTTGAGCAAAACGTCCATATACTTGCAATACCAGACTATTCCGTCTTTGAAAATATTGAATATCATTAAAATTCTGTTTTCGGATTTTTTAGCCATAATTTTGTTGTTCTTGTTATAATAATTTCATCTTGAGAAAATTATACACTATGAACGACACAAAAGATAGCATTAAAAGATTATTTAACGAGTATAATGAAAACGATTATTGGGAAAATGTCGATTTTCACTTACATTCGAGTGCTTCCGACGGAAAATTGCCCGCAGATGAACTCGCAAGACAGGCAAGAGCAAAAGGTTTAAAAAAATTCTCAATTTGTGACCATAATACTTTTGACGGTTACAAATTAATAAACCTTGATGAATACCCTGAAATCATTACAGGCATTGAGTTTGACTGTTGGTATCGGGGAATTTTTCTTCATTTGCTTGCTTATGGAACGGACTTACGCTCAGATGCCTTAAAACCTTTCGTTGCAAAGAATAAAGCCGATACGGAAAAAGATATCGTCAGAATTTTCGACAGAAGAAATGTTCCGAAATTAATCAAAGCAATCCACGAAGCAGGCGGAATTGCAGTCCTTGCACACTCTGCGTGCTGTTGGACAATCAATCATGAACATTTTGTGAAATGCATGGTCGAAATCGGGCTTGACGGGCTTGAATGCTACTATCCGTACCGTCGCCACAGAGCAATTGTGAAATTTCACACCGCCGATACAGTTAAAAAAATTGCCGACAAATTTAACCTCATAAAAACAGGAGGAACGGACACTCACGGCGATTTGAAATAATACGTCCGTTTTTGACACAAGTTACCGATAAAATAAAATATATAATAAATCAAAGGGGAAATATGAATATTTTGAGTATTGTAATGGCGGTATTTACGCTGATAATAGGACTTTTCGTCGGATTGAAGTTGAAAAATTCCGAAGTTAAAAAACTTTCCGAGGAAAATAATATTTTAAAAAGCGAAAACAAAACCTTTGCAGAAAAAGTCGAAAACCTTGTTGCACAGAGCAATTCCGACAGAGCAAAAGTTGAAATTTTAGAAGAAGTGCAAAAGAAAAACGAAGAACTTTCGGAAAAGATTAACGAATTGTCAAAGGAAATTTCAGCGGACAAAACAAAACTTGAGGTTTTAAATCAACTTCAAGAAATCGTCAAAAAAGATTTTACCGAAATTGCGAATAAGGTTATAAAGAGCGAACAGAGCGACTTGCGGGAACAAAACCGTGAGGCATTGGAAGAGAAACTCAAACCTATCAAAGAAGATTTTGAAAAATTCAGAGAAAAGGTCGAAGAGTTCAATAAACAGGGCGAAAGCAACACTGCAACACTTAAAGAAAAGATTGAAAATCTTGTAAAAGAAAGTCGTGCAATCGGAGAAACCGCAGCGGATTTGACCAATGCGATTAAAACAAATTCTCAAGCAAGAGGAGAATTTGGCGAAATAATTTTGGAAAATCTTTTGAAGCAGGCAGGGCTTGTAAACAAGCGTGATGACGCTGAAAAAGGAAATTACATTACCCAACAGACATTCAAAGATTCTTCTGCTCCGAGCGAACGCCCAAGACCTGATGTAGTGCTTGATTTGCCTGAAAATAAAAACATTATCATTGATTCAAAATGCCCGTTAAAAAATTTCATTGATTTTTGCAACAGCAATGATGACGAAGTAAAAAACGAACAATTAAAATGTTTTTACGGTGAAGTTACAAAAATGATTGACGACTTGAGCGGAAAATACAATGCCCTCGAGGGTTTGCACACCCCTGAATTTAAGTTGATGTTTTTACCGTTAGAATCTTGTGCAAGTTACATTTATTCAAATCAAAAAATCATAACATACGCTTGGTCAAAAAATATCTTCATCGTTTGCCCGTCAACGCTTTTGGCGACATTAAAATTAATCGGAAGAATTTGGACACAACAAAATCAGTCGAATGAACTCGAAAACATTTTAAAAACAGCCTCAACGGCATACGAAAAACTTGTTGTTTTTCTTGAAAGACTCGAAAAAATCAGAACAAGTTTCAACTCGACCTCAACTGCATTTGACAATGCGTTCAAAACGCTTGAGGGCAGAGGCGGTCTCGTGGATAAAATTGCGGCACTTGAAAAATTAGACATTCACCCGACAAAAAAAATCCCCGAAAAATACAAAGAAATTGTAGAAGTTGAATAGAGAATAAAAAACTCCGAAGTCAAAACGACAACGGAGTTTAAAATTATAACGTTGCAAGACTATATCGCTTTTATGCGGTGTTTTTTGAGATAATTAAGAACATCGGTTTCGTAAAATCTAATCGCATCAGGGTACTCAATGTAGTCAATGAGTTTTTTGTCCACCAATTTGTAAACCGTCGAACGTGAAATCCCTAAAATTTGCGACGCAACTTTCGCATCGATAATCTTTTCGTACTCTTGTTTTTCTTTTAAATTAGTCTTCATCTTTCCTCCGTATTCTTGCTGCTAAAAAGAATGACGGCAACGTTCTTAATTCCTAACATTACCAATATAGCCCTTTTAGCACAAAAATTTTTTAATATATTTTCCGATTTTCAAATTGAAATTTTAAAAAAACTTTGTCGTAATTCTCTCTTGACTGCCTTAAATTTTTAATAAATAATCAGTCATACTGAATCTTTAGGCAAAGTATTTGTTTTTCAAATACCAAATAACTTTTTTGCGGATAAAGTTGCCGATTTCGGTTGGCTTTACGGACAGATACGGCGGTAAAATCGTTATATCAATCTTCCCGAAACTTGCCGTATTCGGGTGACTTTTGCCAAATTCATAATGCGTCAGCACGGTATCGGGCGTAACAGGAATGCCGTATTTTTTGCACAATTCCGCCGTAAAAGAGAACATTCTCTCGACCTGCACCGCCGTAAGCGGAAATTTTGTGTCGGACAATTTGCCCTTATAATCCGCCATTCCGCAGACCGCAACCCCGATAGAGCCTGTATTTCCGCCGCCTGTATGTGCTGCATAAAGTGCTTTGTTGTTATAACTTTTGCAGACCTCGTTCGCTGAAACAGGGAAAACGCCCTCGGTGATTTTTCCGCCTTTGTCGATAACATAGTGATAATGCTGTAAATCGGTTGTATTGGGGAAATTCGCCCCCGCCGTCCAATGCAAAATTATTCGTTTCATTTGTGTGATTCCTGAAATTGATTTTATTTATGCCTATGCTTGCTTTTTAGGCGTTTTTTGTTAAAAAACAATGATTTTGACTATTTGTTTGATAAATACTATTATTTGTACCCATTATTCTTTCTTTTCTTTCCGATGAGAAAAGAAAGAATAACGTGTACCCCAACAAGAAAGAAAAGAGGACGGCTCCTATGCGGAGTGCATTTACTCACTTCGTTCGTCAACCCTTCGGGTTCGCTCATTTTTTCTTGTAACTTTCGACGGCGAAAGTCA
>CAKVJR010000048.1 GCA_934754855.1 uncultured Candidatus Melainabacteria bacterium | reverse complement strand
TCCGAAAGATTTTGAGGATTATGCCCGAGTTAAAATGATGGCGGGTGAATCGGACGATTTAAGATGTCCGATTTGCGGTTCTGAGTTGAATGTTCGTGTCGTGAAAAGATATGATTTGGAAGATAATTTGGTCTTGCACTATAAGGCTTCATGCAAAAAATGCCCGTTCCAAATCGTTTAAAAATTTTTTTCATAAAAAAACGAGATTTGAAAAAATCTCGTTTTTTGTTTTCTGATAAATTTTTTTATTGAATCATTCCGCCTGCGGGACCACCCGTTGCACCTGCACCCATAACACTTGCTGCGGATTGTTGTTTCTTTGAATACAATGTGATGTCCATCGTAACGATAATATATTGGTCATCTTTTTCATACGGATTAATTTTAACTTGAGCAATATTGATGAAATACGGATAAACCGTCAAATCACGCACCAAACCTTCGAGTTGAACGTATGTGCCGACAACCATAAGTTGAACATTGCAAACATTGTATAATGTCGGGAATTTTGTATAAATTTGATCGTCAGGCGGATTAATTTTGTATTGAACAGAACGAAGCATCAGGTTGTTAATTTTTACGTAATCAATGATGTCTTCAAACATACCACCGAATGAGGCAATCGAGTCTTCCGTCGCTGTTTTCGGTTGGAAAACTTTTTTGATGTTGCTTTGTTTGTCCATCAAACGTTTGTTTGCGTCTTCGTAGTCTTTGAGTTTCTTTTGTGCTTCTTTTAATTTTTCTTTTTGCTTTTTGTGTTCTTTAGAAGTCGCTTGAATTTTCATAACTGTCACAACAACTTGTCGGATACCGAAAGCGACAGCCAAAAGCAAGAGCAAACCGCAGATGAGCAGTTCCTTATATTGTTTTATAAATTTTTCGTCTATTTTAGGTAATTCCATTTGTTATTTCCTGTGGAGTTTTATGGTGCAGTCGGAGCCGGCAAAGAACCGGGGGCATTAGCAGCAGGTGCCGACGGTGCATTCGGAGCCGGTGCAGGCTGATTGCCTTGTTGGAGTAAATTTCCCTTATCCTTTGCATTCGGATCGCCGCCCTGTTGCGGATTATTCGGGTCATTACCCTGTTGATTTTGTTGCTCTTCCGCTTGGAGAGTCGGGTTATCGCCGTCAATGTAGAACGAATAAACCGTATCATTTGCGGATTCGTCAGAGTAATTTAATTCTAATTTTGTTATTTTTAATTTCGGATCTTTCGCTTTCAAGCCTTTTACGTATGCGTAAATCGATTCGCTTGAACTTGAACTTCCCTCAATTCTTATATCACCTTTTGAGGTGCTGTAAAAATTCGTCAAATACACGTCGTTAGGGATTTCTGAGCCTAAACCGAAAAGAATAGCCGTTTCTTTTGCGTTAGCATCTGAAATTTCTTTTGTCGTGGTAAAAATGTTTCCGACATCGCCTGACACTGAAGTTGCGTTGACTTTTGCCATTGTGTCAACAAATTCGTCGGACATTAATGAAATTTCTTTTAACAATCTTCTGTCGAAAATCGAAAGGAGCATACTGCCCAATAAGAACAGACAAAGAACTGCAACGGCAACAATAGCACCGATGTTCATAATTGCTCGTCTTTCAATTTCATAGTCTTGGTCAAAAATCGTCAAGACGATAGAAGTTGAAAATTCACCTTCAGCCCCTAACAGGAAGTTGAATTTTACGGGGTAAGTTTCGTATGTATAAGCTGCCGCACCGACTGCTTCGAGCGAAATCATCGGTAAATATTTCGGCAAAATCGCCGCTGAAATTTCCATAAACGATTTGTCGGCGTACATGTTTCTGTCCAAGTATTTCATTGTGCCGTCAAAGTTGATTTTGTGACACAAAATTTCCGCACTGACTTCGTTTGTTTCGCTGACGACCAAAAGGTTTTTGGCGGGGTAATTTTCGAGTGAAGAGTTTGCCGCCGATGAAATTGCGATGTAAACTTCATCACTAGAGAAAGATTTAATTGCCAAAGGTTCTTCAAAATAGTCCACCAATTTTTTGCCTTGCATACAGAAAATTGAATAACTATTTGAATTGATAAGCATTATGTTTGTGGTTTCGTTATTTTCAAATTCTTCTTCAAGAACTCGGCTGTAAACGATACCTTTAATCATTGACGAATGAGCAGTTTCGATTGCAACAAGTTTGCAGCCTAAATCGTCAAAAATGTCTTTAATATTTTGGATTGTATTTTCTTGAATTGCACCGAAAACGATATATCTTTTGTCGGTTTCTTTGTTGACGGTGACTGTGTTCCAAGAAATTACGGGTTCATGTCTTTTGAAAAGATACATTTCTTCAACTTCGGAAGAAATAGCACCTGAAATTTGTTCATCAGGCAAAACCAAAGGCAAACTTGTAAACGCAAAATGTACGTTTGGAATATTTAACACAACGTTACAATTTTTAGGATTAACGTTAATTTCTTTGAACAATTCTTGCAAAGCGGCAGCAAAATCATCATAACTGATAATTTCACGAATTGCGTTGTTGTACTTGAGTTCTTTGCAGGCATATTTAGTAATCATTCTTCGACTTTTGTCGATACAAATCATTTCTATAATATTAGCCGCAGATATTGATATACCGACTGTTGATACGGAACTCAAGCCGAGTTGCTCTAATAAATTTTCCATATAATCCGACTTGCCTTAAATCTCATTAGTTACACTAATTATTTTATACTACAAAATAAAAATTACCTAATTTTGTAATATAATAATATTAATTATACAACAATATGAGGGAATTGACCATAGAAAACGCAGATTTTATATACGGAAAGAACAATGTTGCCGAATTATTAAGAACGAACGACAGAAAAGTTAACAAAATCATGCTTCTTAAAACAGGACACGGCGACCGCAGAATTGACACTATTATTCAACTTGCGAGGGATAACGGCGTTCCATTTTCTTTCGTTCCGAGAGAAAAATTTAAGCAATTTGAAGATGTTTCTCATCAAGGTGTTGTCGCTTTTGTTTCGCCTGTTGAATATGTAGAACTTGAAGATTTTTTACAAAAAGAAACACAAAATCGCTACAAACGGGTTGTGATACTTGATGAAGTTGAAGATCCGCACAATGTCGGCTCGATTATCAGAACGGCTGTTTGTGCGGGATATGACGGAATTATTCTCCCGAAACGCAGAAGTTCTTTGGTAAATGCCACTGTCGAAAAATCTTCCGCCGGTGCAACCAACCACATTGACATCATTACGGTTAACAGTATTCAAAATGCAATTACTACTCTAAAGGATAACGACTTTTGGATAATTGCATCTGTAATCGACGCAGAGGATAATTACTTTGACATTGATTATACGGATATGAATTTCGCAATCATTATGGGTAACGAAAAATCGGGTATTTCAAGAACAAATGTTAAAAATGCGGATTTTCGGGTAAAATTACCTATAGAAGCCGATTTTGATTCTTTGAATGTTGCAAATGCCGCTTCCGTTATAATCTATGAGTCGGTCAGACAAAAAATTCAAAAGGATAACAAAAGACAATAATGGTAAACAAATCAGAACAA
The DNA here is from genome assembly GCA_934754855.1 of uncultured Candidatus Melainabacteria bacterium. Classification (GTDB taxonomy): domain Bacteria; phylum Cyanobacteriota; class Vampirovibrionia; order Gastranaerophilales; family Gastranaerophilaceae; genus RUG841. The sequence continues at coordinate 7,626 of CAKVJR010000048.1, read as the reverse complement.
TTAGACAAAGACGATATTGATACATCTGAAGATATTGAAATTAAAGACGATGACGTTGCAGTAATTGAAGAGCCGAAAGTCGCAGAAACGTATTCTTCAGCGGTGACGGACGATTCTGTTAAAATTTACCTGCAACAAATCGGTAAAATCCCTCTTCTTGATGCAGAACACGAACTCGAAGTCGCTAAAAAAATTATGGAAAGTGACGGCAAGGAAAAAGAAAAAGCCATCACAAAACTCGTCAACGCCAATTTGCGTCTTGTTGTAAGTATCGCCAAAAAATACATCGGACGTGGTCTTTCCTTCCTCGATTTAATTCAAGAAGGAAATTTAGGTTTGATGAAAGCGGCAGAAAAGTTTGATTACACTAAAGGTTACAAGTTTTCGACATATTCCACTTGGTGGATTCAACAGGCTATAACCCGTGCAATCGCTGATAAATCAAGACTTATCAGACTTCCTGTTCACATGATTGAAACTTTGGGCAAAATTAAAAAAGCATCAACGGAATTGACTATCCAAAACGGTTATGCTCCAGGAAAAGAAGAACTTGCTTATAAAGTCGGTATGCCGTTGTCAAAATTAAATTCTCTGATTGAATCGGCTCAAAGTACCGTCAGTATGGAAACTCCGGCTAATCAAAAAGAGGATAATGCGGTCATTGCGGATTTTATCGTTGATGAAAGCACCCTTTCGCCCGATATCCGTGTTACGCAGGAAAATCTTTTCGGCGATATTAACAAAATGCTTGGCAAATTGAGCCAAAAAGAACGAGATGTTTTGATGCTCCGTTTCGGTTTGGGAAAAGACGGTGAACGTAAGACTTTAGAAGAAATCGGCACCCAATATAGCGTTTCGAGAGAACGTATCAGACAAATCGAAAACCGTGCCATCAGCAAACTTCGCAAACTTTGCCGAGGAGATAAAGAAATGGAATCGGCACTTAAAAATTATATTTAATCAACAAAAAATCCTCTCAATCGAGAGGATTTTTAAATTTTTTGAACTTATTTCGATTAGCCGACCAAGCCTGAATCGTCTGTTTCTGATGCTTTTACCATAATAGCATGTTCAACGGGATTTTCTTTTTTAATAGAGTTGTCAAAACCGTATTCTTCAAATCCGAATTCGTCTTTTGATCTTTTTGCTTGATTTTCGTCAACTAATTTTTTTGCTAATTCCGCAATTTCATAAACTAATTCGTAGCGGTTTTCGCAGTTATCATTTAAGTCCCATGCAATTTTTATAATTTGGTTCATTATTTTTTTCTCCTGAATATGTTTTAATGATACTATGAGAAAATTTATTTTTCAACCATGCCGAAAAATTTTCACCCAAAAATACCAAAAATGATTTTTAGCCGAGTGCTTTTGCCTTGTCCATTGTGCCTTTTACGACTTCATCGATAATTTCATCGGTTTTCTTTTCGGCTAAAATATTATTTCCGACTTCGGTGCAACCTCCCGGCGTTGTTACGTTTTTGATTAAAACATCGAGCGGAGTGTTCGTTTCTAATGCCATTTTCGCTGACCCCAACGCTGTTTGTGCCGCTAAAATCAATGCGGTTTTTTCATCAAGTCCGTATTTTACCCCTGATTTTGCAAATTCATTGATGAAATAATAGAAATAAGCAGGTCCTGAACCACTGATTGCGGTGATTACGTCGATATTTTTTTCGTCTTCTTTAATCGCAATTCCGAGGCTGCCCATGATTTTGCAAACCAAATCTGCGTGTTCTTCTTTTGCAAAACTTCCTTTGCAAACAGCACTCATACCTGCTTTTACGAAGGCTGGAGTGTTCGGCATAACACGAATTACGGGCATGTTTTTCGTAAATTGTTCAATTGTTTTTGTTGAAACGCCCGCTGCGATTGAAACGATGAGTTTATCATCTGAAAAATCTTCTTGCACACCCGATAAAACATCTTTCAAAACGAACGGTTTTACCGCAAAAAATACGATGTCAGAATTTTTAACGACGTCGTTATTTGACTTTGCGGGAGTGATATTCAAATCTGATTGCATTTTTTTAATAGCATCTTCGTTGACATCAGAAACGAGAATGTCATTGCTGTTGCAAAATTTTGAATCGATAATTCCTTTGATGATGGCAGTCGCCATTTTTCCTGCTCCAATAAATCCTATTTTGTTCATAATAATTTACCTTATAATTTTTCTATTTGACAATAATTCATGTCTTGTCTATTATGATATAACTTAGAAAAGAATTTTCAAGGAGAAATAATATGAAACGTACGCTTGAAGGAACAAAGAGAAAAAGACAAAACGTAAGCGGTTTCAGAGCAAGAATGGCAACTGACGGCGGAAGAGAAGTTCTTAACAGAAGAAGAGCAAAAGGTCGTCATAAATTAGCAATTACTGCTAAAGAAAGAGCTTAACAAAACTTTGAGGCTGTCATCGGACAGCCTCTTGTTTGCTTGATGTTATTATGTTGAAAAAAAAATACAGGCTCAAAAACGAAAAAGCGTTTTCTGCAACTTTCAGAATTAGAAATTGCAAAAGTAACGAGTTTTTAACGCTTTACGTCGGAAAGGACAAAACAGACGATAAAATTCCGACAAAAGCGGGTTTTGTTGTGAGCAAAAAAATCCATAAACGTGCCGTAAAACGGAATAAAATCAAGCGTAGATTGAGAGAAATTTATATTTCCGCCGTGAAAAATCACTCGGCTGATAATTTGCAAAAGGCAATGTCTTTGATTTTTATTGCGAGAGGAAAGGCTTTAGAGGCAAGTTTTTCCGAACTTCAAGATGCTGTCCTTAATTTGATGAAAAAGTTTTAGTTTTTATAAGATTTAGTCGGTTCGTTTAAAATGCGGGCATGGCTTGATTTTTTGATGAATTTTCTTATAAAAATCATTGAGAGAGTGTTGTGAAAATACTAAACAAATAAATATATACAACAAATAAATGATGTTATCTTGAAGAAAACAATATAATCTATATTTGAGGGAATTATGCCCTCGGACATTGGGGATAAATTGTGGTAGTTTCTCAGTACAATTCAAAATTTGCGAATAGTTTAAACGACTCGTTTTATTGGTTCAAGAGAGTTTTGCTCACGAGAATCAAGGAAAAAATACGTGAGTTTCTTTTGACTGATTTTGATTTGAAATTGGTCGGAGTTACCGAGCAGGACAATGTTTTTTTTGTAGGCGAAGAATATTTCGTAACGAGAATTAAGACTGATAAAAAAAATGAAATTTTCATGAGAATATCCTCTCCGTTTATGGATATGATTTTGGAAAATGCTTTGGGTGATGGCGAAGAGCCTTTTGTTCCGGAGAATATGACCGAACTTGAAGCGACAATTTTGACGAAGTTGAACGATAATGTTTTCAAGGGGATTGTTCAATTTTTTGTGAAAGAAAATACAACTGCGGAAGAAAACACAAATCAAGTTCACATGACGATGGTTGCGAAGAGCGATTCAGGTGTTTTGGGAAAATATATTATATCAATTCCGATACCGCTTATCCCTGAAATTCCGCCTGTTTCGACAACTCAACATTTTGATTTGGGTTCGTTTGCGGACTATACGGTTCCCGTGAAAATTGTTACGGGACACTCTCAAATCACGTTGTATGATGTTCGTCACATAGAAATTGGCGATATTGTCGTTCTTGAAAACAGCAATATCAGAACGATGGCAATTTCGATGAACGGTCAGGTAAGAAAATTTATGATAAACCCTGAAACGTCAATCATTATGGGTGTTGACAATGATGAAGGAGAAAATATGGAAAATAACAACTCTAACGGCAAAACGATGTGGGACGTTATCCCTGTTGATATTACTGCGGAGTTTGAAAAAGTTACGATTACACTTGGTGAATTGAAACAAATTTCAGAGGGTGTAATTGTTGATGTCGGTTCGCTTTATGAGAACAAGGTTCTGCTAAAGGTAGAGAATAAACCTGTTGCCTCGGGTGAATTGGTCATTATAAATGATAAGTATGCGGTCAGAGTTGATGAAGTTTATTCGGATATGCAACCTGAGGTGAAAGCGGCAGCACCTGCTCCGACGGCGGGACAGGCTCCTCAACAACCCGCTGCACCTGCGGGCGGTCAACAACCTCAAGCGAACAGTGAAGACTTCAATTACGATGATTTCGACATAGAAGATGAAGATATATAAGGAGATATGATGTCAGGATATTTTGTTCAATTTTTGGCATATACATTTGCAATGGTGGGCTTTTTGGCAGTTTGCCTTGTAACTTATAAGAAATTTTGTCAGCCTGCAATGATGAATAATTCGGCTGAATGTTTGTGTATTGAAAATGCACTTCGTTTGACGCCGAAAAAGCAGATTTATGTAGTACGTGCAGGCAATGAGAGATTTTTGGTTGCATCAGATGCAGAAACGACTACAATGCTTGCAAAATTAGAAGATGGCGAACAACCTTTGGACAATGTGAAGACATCACCGTTGGCGAAAGTTGTTGCCGACATTAAAAATGAGAATAATATTGTTAACAATGACGCAAAGAAGGTATTTTCGTTCAAAATACCCCCTAAAATGCAGGAAAGAAAAAAGGCTTAATCAATGAATACGCTTATACAAAATTTGGATCCCGTATTGCAACTGTTATTGGTAATGAGTTGCTTTGCATTCGTGCCGTTTATTTTTACTTGTATGACAAGTTTTATGCGGTATGCGATTGTTTTTTCGTTTCTGAAACAGGCAATGGGTACCCAATCAATTCCCCCGACGATAGTACTTTTGGGACTTTCGATTATTATGACGTTTTATTCAATGGGCGGAGTTTTCCAAAGCATGTGGGAAGCGGGTTATGAACCTTATCATAAGTCCGGTTCTCTTGTTGAGGCGGTCGTTGAGGGTTCAAAGCCTTTGAAAGAATTTATGATGAAAAATACACGTGAAACAGATATGATGTATTTCATCGAAAAATCAAGAGGGGGCAAAGCACCTGCAACTCCTGATGAAATAACTATTTGGGAAGTTGCTCCCGCATTTATTTTGAGTGAACTCAAGACGGCATTTGAAATCGGATTTATTATTTATATTCCGTTTATCGTGCTTGATATGATTGTTGCAAACGTACTTTTGGCTTTAGGTATGTTCATGTTATCGCCGACGATTATTTCGCTGCCGTTCAAACTGCTGATATTTATTGCGGTTGACGGTTGGAGTTTGGTCGTCCACGGTCTTGCGGCAAGTTACAATTAAAGGATAATTCGCTATGGAAATATTACTTGAATTTATGGGAAAAGGAATTATTATGATGCTTTCTATCGCATTGCCCTGTGTATTAACGGCGGCGGCGATAGGTTTGGTTGTCGGTATTTTGCAGGCGGTTACGCAGGTTCAAGAACAAACCATCGCCGCCGCTCCTAAAATTACCGCTGTTTTCGTTGTAATTCTTGTTTTGGGTTCGGGGTTTGTAAAAATGCTCTCGGGGCTTTTTACAGAGGCTGTTCAAATTTCTTTCAACGTAATCCCCAAAAACGAAAAATATGTTCTCGATGCTGATTATTACAAGCATATTAAACCTTTCTCCGATGAGATGAAAATGGATAGATTTGACAATGTTCCGAACGCAAGAGATTTGATGAATGCGGCAGGCAATCCGCCCTTCCTTAAGGAAAATGACAGATTGAAGTACAATGCTGCTTCCAAAATGCCCGTTCCGAGAGCAAATTTGATTGAACAAAAAAGAATTAACGAAAGAAGATTTCAAGGAAGATAACAGATGAAAAAAATTGTAACTGCTTTATTTATAATGGTTTTCGGACTTTCTTCATCTGCCGAAACGGTTTATGAATTTAACCTGGGGGCGGATTATATTTTCTTCTCCGAAAATTCTGTAAAGTCAGTTATGAGTAACAATCCCGAGATTATTTCTGCCCAAAGAGTTATGACGTATATGGGCGATGGCAGTCAGTTGATGTTTTCGGCAAAAAAAATCGGTGACGCCAAAGTTCAAATCACAACGAATAAGGGGGTTAGCGAATACCCTATTTCGATTATAAAATCAGGAGCAAAGGCTAATTCTCTGTTTATGGAACTAGATTTCCCATGGGAGTTGAACCGTGATTGAGCAATTCGTCGATGGAATGGCAACTTATTTGCCTGTCATAAATAACGCTCTCGGTGCAGGATTTTTAATCTTTATGCGGGTTGCTGGCATGATGCGGTTTGCCCCGTTGTTGAACAGAAGTGAAGTTCCGAATACCATCAGAATGGGCTTTGCTTTCCTTTTGACGGTATTTTTGATGTCTATAATTAAACCCGAGATGCCGCCTGCAAATGCTTCGATTATTTATTATATGGCGATTAATTACGTATTCGGTGCGATTATCGGTTATATCGGATACTGTATCGTTGCGGTTGTTGACGCCGGCGGGGATATGATTAACACTCAAATGGGTATGTCTTCTGCTATGGTTCTTGATCCGACTTCTTCAACGCAGGTTTCTATTATGGGCAAATTTTTGGGTTTGCTCGGATTGATTATTTTTATCAATATGGGCGGGGTTTATTGGATTTTGAATGCATTTATCAGAAGTTTCGATATTTGCCCTTTATACGCTCAGGCTCTACCTCTTGAACAGGTTATCAATAAGGAATATCTGATTAAAATTACCTCGAATATTTTGTATATCGGGCTGCAATTTGCATCTCCGATTTTGCTCGCAACTTTGGGACAAGATATTATTTTGGGTATCATTTCAAAAACCGCTCCTCAAATCAACGTATTCCAACTCAGTTTCTTATTCAAACCCGTTATGGGTGCGTTTTTGCTCTCTGTTTTGCTGCCGAAATTATTTGGTGTCGTAAACGATTATTTCTTGAGTTATGCAAACATTTTTTAGATTTTAGTTTTTCTCGTTGTAACAAGTGCTGTAAATTATTGTTTAGAGAAAAAAGTTTGTAGTATAATGTTTTTGTAACGGCTTATTATTTTGCTATAATCAAGTAAGAAATCAAGGAGCGAACTAAAAGTGGGCTATAAATTATTATCAAAAAAAGAATTATGTAAAGGTCAATTTGAATATACAATCGAAGCACCTTTTGTAACAAGAAACGCAAAAGCAGGACAATTTGTCATTCTTCGTGTTGAAGAAAATGGTGAAAGATTCCCGTTGACGATTGCAGATGTTGATAAAGAAAAAGGTGAATTGACGATTGTATTTATGGCAGTCGGATATTCGACGGCAAAGTTGGCTCAAATTGAAGTGGGCGAAGAAATTTTAGACGTGACAGGTCCTTTGGGACAACCGACTCACGTTGAAAAATACGGCACAGTCGTTTGTATCGCAGGCGGTTACGGTGCCGCACCGTGCTATTTGATTGCAAAAGCATTCAAAGATGCCGGAAATAAAGTTTATATGATTTCCGGTGCAAGAACAAAGGATTTGATTTTCTGGCAAGATAAAATGAAAAAAGCCTCAACAGAATTGTTCATCACAACAGATGACGGTTCTTTGGGTATTAAAGGTTTTGGTACGCAAGTTCTTAAAGACCTTATGGACAAAGAAAAAATCGATTATGTCATTGCGGTAGGTCCTATGCCGATGATGAAAGCGGTCGCTGATTTGACAAGAGGTACGGGAATTAAAACCGAAGCAAGCATGAACC
>CAKVJR010000047.1 GCA_934754855.1 uncultured Candidatus Melainabacteria bacterium | reverse complement strand
CTGCTGATGGGTGGTTTTTTGATGAATAAGGAAATAATTGATTGCCTTGGTCGGCTAAAGCCAACCCTACTTCGCTGTTAGTATAACTATTATTAATCTTCAATTTCTTTAATTAATGAGTTTAAGTCTGTATTTAATGCTTTAGCAATTTTAAAAAGAATTAATATACTTGGATTTGCTTTTTGTTTTTCAATAAGACTTACATATTTTTGCGTTACGCCGGCAAATTCAGCGAGTTTTTCCTGCGTTAATTTTTTCTTTAAACGCTTAATTCTTATATTTTCTGATATTCTATATAAAATTTCTTTATCGTCCATAAAAAAATGGTAAAAGAATTTTAAATATAAGTTAATCCATGATATTATATAAATAAGAAGTATAATACATAATTTAAAAAATAATATGGGTATTTTATGAAAAATAATAAGTATTTTAAGAAAACAATTTTGATAGACTTAGACGGGGTTTTGAATGACTATGTCGGGAATTATGATAAGGATTTCATTCCGCCGATAAAGGTTGGGGCAAAAGGTTTTTTGGAAGATTTATCAAAAAATTATCAGGTGAAAATTTTTACGACACGAGATAAAAATCTTGCATCAAAATGGATTTCCGAAAATGGTTTGAGTGAACTGATTGTTGGTATTACAAATGTTAAAGAGCCTTGTTGGGTGTATGTTGACGACAGATGTATAACTTTCGACGGCAACTTTGAGGGCTTAATCGACAAAATAGATAATTTTAAACCGCATTATAAATGCATAAAGTTTCCCAACAAATGAATAAACAACTTAGTTGTTTCGTTTCTCTTCATAAATATGCTGTTTTTTGGTTACAAAGCAAAAAAAAAGATGGTTTTAGCCATCTTGGTTTGTAAGTAAGAAATGTAAGAAATGTAAGAAATTTAAATTTTATTTACGCATACAACGTATTGAGTTTTGTGTTGTATTGCTCTGCGATTGACGCAAGACCGTTTGTAACATCTTCGGTCATATTGTCAATGTATTCTAATTTTTCACTCAACGAAGCGGATTTCAAAAATTCTGTCGGTTCTTTTCTGAATGCTTCTGCAGAAACAAAAACTTTGCTGTCGGCATTTTTGTGCATTCCGACTGCTGCTTGAGCATTGAGGTATTGGATTGTGCTCAAGAAATTTTTGTTGAATTTAATGTTGTCTTGTGCAACTTGTGTTTTCATTGCGGCAACATTATTTGAAAGTTCGTAATTTCCGTAAGAAATGATTTGTTGTTTTACAGGAGTTTCTGTTTTTTCTTGCGGTTTTGCACCTGTTGAAAATGAATAGAAATTTGATTTGTTTGATATTCCTGAAAAGTTAATCATTTCACTTACTTGTTTCACTTACCTTACTCTTTTCTTATCGGCAACTTCTTTTGAAAACTTTAACATCTTGATTTGTTTTTAACATTCTGTTACATTTGTATTGTTATAAAAAACTCCCGAAACTTTTTGGTGGGCAAGAGTTAACATGATTTTCAAAATTAATCTGTTTGTATGAAGTTTTGTAAATTAGATAAAGTTTTGGAAAAGCATGTCGAAAATAGAAATAGAGAGATTAATCCGCCGCATGGCACAGAAAGAAGACAAAGAACACATGGAAGACAAAAAAGAAGAAGGCGTATCGCTATTTTCACAGAGTGCAGATTTAATTGATTCTGATCCTCTTGAAGAGATTTTTGCATTGAATCTTGGTGATTTTTTATCCGAACATCTTATTTCCGATGATTTGGCGAAAAAAATCAGCGAGAAGGAAACTGATAAAGTTGCGGGATTGAAAAATCAGTTAAATGAATTGATTTCTATTTATTCTAAGGATAAAACCCTTACGATTTTGGGCTTTAACAGTAAAGAAGATTATATTATTTACAGTTCAATTGCGAAAACGATAAAGGAAATGTCGGGCGTTGATGCTTGTCATATTTATTTGACGAAGGATAATGCCGGCGGTTTTTCGGATAAAGGACATGATTTGCTCCTTGTCGGAACTTCTGTAAAAGTTGACGGTGATTTGTATTCGCAAAACATCGGTTACAGTTTTGATGATGAATCGATTGCGGTTGAAACTTACAAATCTTGTAAGACGATTGAACTCAATGCCAAGCAAATTCAAGGTTTGAAACCGATTAAGGCAATCGGTGAAGATAAGGCTGTTTACAGTCTTTCCGTGCCGATGAAAAGTTCTTTGGATTGCGTCGGCGTTATCGTAATTCAAAATTACGAGGAAAAAGAATTAGACCCGAATTTCGTCAATATGTGCGAAATTACGGCAGATTTGTTCGCAACTTCAATGGCTTTCCAAAAAGAGGCTGAAGATGCTGAGGCTTTGATTAATGATGAAGATGCGACAGTCACTGATTTGCAACATTTGAGAGCGGAAATTACCGCTTTGATTGGTGATTTGGGCGATGAACAACAGGCATTTGTTGAAAACCTTGCTCGTGCAGTTGATTTGAGAAGTCACTTTAAACAAAATTATTCAAGAGCAGTTGCGGAATTGTCCGTTGAAATTTGTTCGGAACTTGGTTTGAACGAGAAAACAAAAGATTTGGTATATTATGCGGCACTTTTGAGAAATATCGGAAAAATTACTTTGCCGATTGAAATTTTCGACAAAAAAGGCGAACTTACCAAAGAAGAATGGACAAAACTCTATAATCACCCGAATATCGGTGTAAATTTGCTTATGAGTATCAACTTTATGGCAGAGGTAATTCCGTACATTCACTATCACAAAGAACGTTGGAACGGTACGGGAAGAGAAGGTTTGAGCGGACAAAGTATTCCTCTCGGCTCAAGAATTATCGCAATTGCCGATGCATACTGTGCTTTGACGACTGACAGAACTTATCGTAAAGCAATGAGTGTTGAAAAAGCCCTCGAAATTATGCGTGAAGAATCAAGCATTAAGTGGGATCCGATGCTCGTTGACGTTCTTATCAACTTGAAGTGCAACAAATAGTTCACCAACAATTTGTTAAACAACAAATAAAATACTTAATTTAAAGGATACATAAAACTTAAAATTCCAATATACTCTAACTATGAAATTCAGCATAGGGGGAATTGGAATGGCAAGACGTTCAAATTTAAAAGTAGTTGAAGTACCGCAGCAGGAGGCGGACTTACGGGTTGCGGAAAATCCCATAAAAAAATGCAAACCCTACAACGACATAGATTTGAATAATTGGAAAGATTATTCTAACGTTAAAACGGATACGTTGTGGTTATTTCCGTCGAGAGATAAGTCTGACAGACACTCGAACGAATATCACGGCAACTACATTCCGCAACTTGCAGAACAATTCTTTGAAAGATTTACCAAGAAAAAAGATGTAGTTTTAGATTTATTTTTCGGCTCGGGAACTTCCGCAATTGAAGCGTTGAAAATGGGCAGAAGATGTATCGGTGTTGAATTGAAACCGGAACTTGCTCAACACGTTTCTGAAAAATTTACTCCGAAAGAATTGGTTACGGACGTAAATATTATTGCAGGCGATTCCGCTTCGGAAGAAATTAAGGACAAAATTCAGGCACGTCTTGAAATTATGGGCGAGGAAAAGGCTCAATTTGTAGTTCTTCACCCGCCGTATGATGACATTATCAAATTTTCTGACAGAAAAGAAGATTTGTCGAATTGTTCTTCTCCCGAAGAATTTTACAATATGTTTGAAAAAGTTGCTCAAAATGCTTACGATATGCTTGAAGACGGTCGTTTTGCGGCTCTTATCATCGGTGATGAGTACAAAAACGGCAGATGCGAATTTTTATCATTCTTCTGTGAACAAAGAATGGAAAAAGCGGGCTTTATCCCGAAAGCGGTTATCGTAAAAGACATTCAGGGCAATGAAAGAGCGAAAGGCAAAACCGCAAATCTTTGGAGATACAGAGCGTTGGCAGGCGGTTTCTACATTTTCCAACATGAATACGTTTTCATTTTTCAAAAAGATGAAAAAGCACGCAAAAAATATTTGAAAATGATGGAAAAACAAGCAGTTTAACAGACCAAATTCCTTTCTAAATCGAGGGTTGACGCAAATCAACTCTCGATATTTTTTGCATATATTATATTAATGTTGCAAAGTTGCGATTAAGACTGAAAAATGCTAAACTTTTGATATGAAAAATGGTTTTAAGAAAAAGTTTTTAATCGGCTTAATGGTTTTTATGATGGCGACACCTGCATTTGCGAGTTCGGCTTATGATGCTGGAATGGCGGCATATAACGAAGGCAAATACAGCCTTGCGAGAAGTTATTTCAGAAGTGCAATTAAGGCAAGTTATTATGACGTAAATGCCCGCTATATGCTTTCTCAGGCATATATTAAAGGTGATAAAAATTATGCTGCGGCAAAAAGTGAATATCAACAAATTATCAAAATTGCTCCGAAATCTCAGGCGGCAGCCTATGCAAGACAAGGGATTGCACAAATTGATAAATATTTGGCGGAACAAGCAGCCGCAAAAACAAAAACAACTTCAACGTCAGCAGCGGCTTCCAATGCTGCAACACCCAAAGTTGCCCAGGCTCAAAATCAACCTAAAATTACCGCAACAGAATATATTAAAAATGCTTATCGTGGCGGTCAAAAATACACAAGACGTCGTGGTGTTGCCCGTGTTTACATTGAGAGCGACCCTATTTACAAACCTTTGATGCAACAGGCATACAAGGAATGGCAGGCGGCAATGGGCGGTTCCTACGTAATGTTTAACTTTGCGGGAAACAGAAACGATGCCGATGATGTTGTAACTTTTTTGAAAGCGGATAGCAAAGCGGGATTGCAAGAGGGCGGAAATTGTGCCAACAAGTATGCGGGAACAACGATTACGGGGGCAAATATTTCTGTTCGTACGTATTCTCCCGACGGAAAACCTCTTTCTAAGGATTGGGTTTATCATGCAATGTTGCACGAAATCGGTCACTCGATAGGAATTTCGGGGCATAGTCCGTATCAGGGCGATATTATGGCACAAGGTGCGAAATTCCCTGTTTCTCATTTGACCCAACGTGACAAAAATACGGCTCGAATGCTTTATCTGTCCTACTCAAAACAACCCTCAACCGAAGAAATCAGAAAGGCAAAAGAGGCTGAGTTAAAGGATATTTCAAAGAGAATTCCGAATGATGTCCATAGCGTTATTGACCTTGGGGACGAATATATGGCGGCAGGCGAGTACGAAAGGGCTGCCGAAACTTATACGAAAGCCTTGAGAATTAAGGAAAGTACCGATATTTATTATCGTTTGGTTAAGGCGTACAGAAATTTGAACGATAGGGATCAACAAATTATCGCATATAAAAATATTTTGAAGTTGAAACCGTCTGAAAAACCTGCACTTTCTGGACTTTTGACGATTTATTTTGACCAAAGAAGATTTGCTGAAGGTCGTGAAATTTTGGATACTTTTGTTCGCAATAATCCTTCAATGGCAACCGATTCGACGATTGTTAACTTTAATTCAATGTTCTCGGCGAAAAATTTAAAGCGGGAAGAATTTATTGAAAAGAAATACGGCAGCGGACGATTGCAAAAATTTCAAGCCAAAAATAATTATCAATATCAAGAGGAAGAATAATTTTTGCGGTAAAAATTTTTACAATAAAAAAGCAGACTTTTCAGGGTCTGCTTTTTATTTTTCGTTTTGTAATTAATTACTTACTTAACGTCTTTGTATGAGCCTGTGAACTTGTCAGAGTATGTTGTGTGCAAAAGTTCGTGTGCTTTATGAGAACCTGCTTTTTCGAGGTCGTTTTCATAAAGTTTAATGATATCGGGATTTTCGTGAGAACGTCTTACGGGGAGATTTTTATCTTCTGTGTAAAGACCTGCTGCACGTTCTTCCTTAACTTTTGCATTTGAGCAACTTGTCGGTTGACCGCCGCCGTTTACGCAGCCGCCGGGGCAAGCCATAACTTCGAGAAGTTGGAAGTTTGCCGTGCCGTTTTTGATTTCCTGAATTGCTTTTTCTGCTTCAAGTAATGTTGAAACAACTCTGACGACGACTTTTGTGCCTTTTATGTCGAGTTCTACTGACTTTGAGCGAGAATTTGCATTGACGCCTCTCATTTCTTTGATGTCGTTATCTGCAATATTTTCGCCGGTTACGTAGTAGTAAGCAGTTCTTGCAGCCGCTTCGGCAACACCGCCTGATGCACCGAAGATTGTTGCAGCACCTGAATATTCTCCGAACGGTGAATCTGCTTTTTCATCTTCTAATTCATTAAAGTCGATACCTGCTTCTTTAATCATTCTGCCAAATTCTTTTGTCGTCAAAACGTAATCGGTTTCGTATTTTCCATCACGCATTAATTGTTCACGTTTTGCTTCGTACTTTTTAGCGGTACAAGGCATAATTGACACAACAACCGTGTTTTCTTTTGTGAAACCTTCGTGATATTTCGGCAATAATTCTTTCATAACAGGTGAGAGCATACCTTGCGGGGACTTACATGTTGAAAGGTGTCCGAGCATATCGGGGTGTTGCGTTTCCAAATATCTTACCCAAGCGGGGCAGCAAGATGTGAACAACGGCAATGTGCCTTTGTTTGTCAATCTGCCGATAAATTCGGTTGCTTCTTCGATGATTGTTAAGTCCGCTGAGAAGTTTGTATCGAAAATTAAATCGAAACCGATTTTTCTGAGTGCCGAGTAGATTTTGCCGATTGAGTTTTGACCTGCCGGCAAGTTGAACATTTCTCCGATTGCAACACGAACGGCAGGAGCGACTTGAACAACGACTTTTTTAGATTTGTCGTTGATAACGTCCCAAACTTCTTCAGTATCATTTTTGATTGTCAAAGCACCTGTCGGGCAAACTGCTTGGCATTGACCACAGAATACGCAGTCAACTTCCGAGAGATGTTTTCCGTTGAGCGGTTGAACGACTGTTTTTGAGCCTCTGTTTGCAAAGCCCAAAACGGCATGACCTTGAAATTCTTGGCATGCTCTGACGCAAGCACCGCACAAGATACATTTGTTGGGGTCACGTTTGATTGACGGGTTGCAATCGTCAATTTCTCTCATTTTATCTGCTTTTAATTTTGGGAATCTGATTTCTCTGATTCCGTATTCTTCTGAATATTTTTGCAAATCGCAGTTGCCTGATTTTTCGCAAGTCGTACATTCTCTGTCGTGGTTAGCGAGGAGCAATTCCAAAACAGTTTTTCTGATTTTTCTTACTCTTGCAGAGTTTGTGCTGACTTTGATGCCTGCTTCGGGAGGCATTGTGCAGGAAGAATTTACCATAACTCTGCCGTTAGGGTATTCAACTTCGACAACGCACATTCTGCAAGAACCGAACGGTTTAAGGTCAGGTCGATAGCAGAATGTCGGTACGTCAAATCCTGCTTTGCGGATTACTTCGAGGAGGTTCGGTTCGTCCGTAAATTCACATTCTTTTCCGTTTATAAATAATGTACTCATTTTTATTAATCCTTTGCTTTCATTACGACTGTTTGATTGCTTTGAACGGACATGCGTTTACGCAGGAACCGCACTTAATACATTTGTCTTGGTTAATCTTGTGAGGATTTTTAACTGTTCCTTCGATAGCACCGACAGGGCAAGTTCTTGCACATTTTGTACAACCTTTACACAAGTCTTCTTGAATAGTGATAACTTTCATTGCTGAGCAAACGCCTGCGGGGCATTTTTTGTCTTTGATGTGAGCAATGTATTCATCTCTGAAGTACTTTAATGTTGAAAGAACGGGGTTAGGAGCAGTTTTACCCAAACCGCAAAGTGAACCGTCTTTTACTGCGTGAGCAAGGTCTTCCAATTTGTCCAAATCTTCCATTGTGCCTTCGCCACGAACGATTTTTTCCAAAATCTTCAACATATTTTTTGTACCTTCACGGCAAGGAACGCATTTTCCGCAAGATTCGTTTTGAGTAAAGTTCATAAAGAAACGAGCAACTTCAACAATACAAGTGTCTTCGTTCATTACTACCAAACCGCCTGAGCCGACCATCGCACCTGCTTTTGAAAGACTTTCGTAATCCATAGGCAAGTCGAGATGTTCTTCTGTCAAGCAACCGCCTGACGGTCCGCCGATTTGAACGGCTTTGAATTTTTTGCCGTTTCTGATACCGCCGCCGATATCGAAAACGATTTCTCTGAGGGTTGTACCCATCGGAACTTCAATAAGACCGGTGTTGTTAACTTCCCCTGTTAATGCGAATGTTTTTGTACCTTTTGCTGATTCTGTACCCATTGAAGCAAACCATTTTGCACCTTTTAACATAATCAAAGGAACATTTGCGAGAGTTTCAACGTTGTTAATCAAAGTCGGTCTGCCGAACAAACCTTTGTTTGCAGGGAATGGCGGTTTCGGTCTTGGCATACCTCTTTCGCCCTCAATTGAGGCGAGAAGTGCTGATTCTTCACCGCAAACAAATGCACCTGCACCCTCTTTGATGTGAAGAGTGAACGAAAAATCAGTGCCCATAATGTTTTTGCCGAGATAGTGACGTTCTTCCGCATCAGCGATTGCTTTTCTCAAACGTTGAATTGCGAGCGGATATTCCGCTCGAACGTAAATGTATCCTTCGTCAGCACCGATTGCAAATGCAGCAATAGCCATACCTTCCAACAACTTATGCGGGTCCCCTTCCATAACGGAACGGTCCATGAATGCACCGGGGTCGCCTTCGTCACCGTTACATACAACGTATGACTTGCCGCCCTTGTTTGCAGCCGTGAACCTCCATTTCAAGCCTGTCGGGAAACCTGCTCCGCCTCTGCCTTTCAAACCTGACTCAAGAATTTCTTGAATAACGGCATCGGGATTATTTTCTTTTAAAATATTTGATAATGCTTCGTAACCTCTTACGGCAATTGCTTCATCAATACATTCTGCATTGATGTGACCGCAATTTACGAGAGCGGTACGAGTTTGTTTTGCGTAGAAATTAATATCTTCGCTTTTGAAAACGTGTTGATTTGTTTTCGGGTCAACGTACAAAAGTCTTTCGACAGGTTTGCCGTCTTTAATGTGAGAGTTGAAAATTTCTTCAACATCTTCGACGTGAACTTTAACATAAGTTACGTCTAAATCAGGGATTAAAACCAAAACGCCCTGTTCGCAAAAACCGTGACAACCGGTCGGAACGATAGTCATTTTGTCGTGTGCCGTAAGCGTTGAAACGTTAGCACCCAATTCTCTGAATTTTTCAATTACGTCCATTGAACCATTAGCAATGCAGCCTGTACCTGAGCAAACAAGAACTCTCAATCCTTGTGCTTTGATGACTTCTTGTGCTTTTTTTTGCTCTTGTTGAATATCGATATCTATAGTTTTTGTCATCTTATGCCTCCTTGTCCTGCTTAATTACTTCGTCGAGGGCAACTTTAACCGCATCGGCAGTCATTTTCGGGTAAACTTTACCGTTGATGACAATAACCGGTGCCAAGCCGCAAGCACCTAAGCAACTTACAGTTTCGAGCGAGAACATACCGTCGTCGGTCGTTGATTTTTCGGGAGTAAGTCCGAGTTTACCTCTAACGGCGTCGAGAACGGGCATTGAGCCTCTAACGTGGCATGCAGTTCCGTCGCATAATTTGATTTCGTATTTGCCTTTGGGGTCAAGGCTGAATTGTGCATAAAAAGTTGCAACACCATATACGGTTGCAGGTGACAATCCTTCAATCTTCGTGCCGACGTACGTTAAAGCGTCGAGAGGAAGATATCGATAGATTTCTTGAATTCTCTGCAAGATTGCGATGAGGTTTGATTTCTTAAATTCATAAGTTTCGAGAACCTTATCAATAGCCGAGAAGTCAATAGTTTTGTGAGTGGCCATATCAGTCTCCTTCATACTGTGATTATTCGCCTGTATTTTATATATATAATTAATATATTACTCGGTTGTTAAAATTATCTATCATATATGTTTTAAAATCAAGCAAAGATATGTAAATTTTTTATCAAAAAAACACCCGCCGTTATTGCTTTTTCAAGATTAATCGTGACAAGTCGCCCGAAAAATAGCGAAATTGTTACAAAAATCACGATTTGGTAATGGAGCATGCTTTTCAAAAATCGGGCATGATTTTCGGAAAAATATTTTGATTTTTGTAACGAAATGTTGCATTGTTTGAAAACATTTGATATTCTTGAACAAAGGGGGTCAAATGTCCGAGGTTTTAATAATTTTTGCACTCATAATGTTTTCCTGTGTTTTTGCGAATGCTTTTTCGGGGAAATCGGGAATGCCTGCATTGTTGTTGTTTATGGGGCTTGGAATGTTGTTCGGGTCGGACGGACTTTTTAAGATACCTTTTGATAATTATGAAATTTTGCAGCAAATAAGCACGATTGCGTTGATTGTGATTATTTTTTACGGTGGATTTTGTACGAAATGGCTGACGGCGAAGCCTGTTGTGAAACAAGCGACGGTGTTATCGACGTTGGGCGTTGTGCTTACGGCATTTTTGACTTGCGGATTTTGTTATTTTGTTTTGAAAATGAATTTTGCCGAAAGTTTTTTGATAGGGGCTGTAATCAGTTCGACTGATGCGGCGTCGGTTTTTGCGATTTTGCGTTCAAAGAGTTTGAACCTTAAAAATCACACTGCACCGTTGTTGGAACTTGAAAGCGGAAGTAACGACCCGTTTTCGTATATGTTGACGATAATCGGGATTGCGATTTATTCGGGGCAATCGTTTGCGTCATTCCCGTTGATGTTTGTCAAACAGGTTGTTTTGGGCATTTTGGCGGGCGTTTTGATTGCGATTGGCGGAGTTCGCATTTTGAAGAAAACGAAATGGGTAAATACGGACAGCAGTCGCTCGATTTTCATTGCGGCACTTGCGATATTGGCATTTGCACTTCCTGATATTTTTGGTGGAAACGGACTTTTGAGCGTTTATATTGCGGGAATTATTCTTGGCAATGCGAGGATTAAAAATACGAAAATTCTTGTAAATTTCTTTGACGGAATTACTTTTATGGCACAGATATTAATCTTCTTCTTGCTTGGTTTGACTGCCTTTCCGCATAGAATGCCCGAGATTTTTGTGCCGGCGAGTTTGATAGCATTGTTTTTAACTTTTGTGGCAAGGCCTGTTGCGGTATTTTCTTTGTTAATGCCTTTTAAGGCGAGCATAAATCAATGTTTGCTTGTGTCTTGGGCAGGTTTAAGAGGTGCTGCAT
>CAKVJR010000046.1 GCA_934754855.1 uncultured Candidatus Melainabacteria bacterium | reverse complement strand
CTTGATTGCAGATTTTATTGATGTTCCTATCCAAGTCTTGAACATCATATCCATCGGGTGCTCTGCGGCGTAAGCCATTAATCCTGCTAATAATATCGTTGTTGTTAATAAAATCTTTTTCATTTTTTCTCCGTTACATCAAGTTAAACGATTTTCGGTCAAAAAAGTTTACTGTTTTTGTTTTTTTATGTCGTAAGCAATGCCCCAAAACTCGAAATCTTTTTTCGGAGCGGGGATAATTACGTCATTTTCTTCGGGATTTTCTTGCTTTTCCGCATTTTCGGATATTTCTTTTACTTTAATTTCAATTTTGACGGAATCAATGTTGTTGCTCGAATAGATTTTGAAAGATTGCGGAACGTCAAACAAAGTGTCGCCGTTTGTGTTAATTTCCGTTTTCTTTTCTCCGTCAATAAATATTTCCGCAATTTCATTTCTTAGTTTGCTTGTCGGGGCAATAAGATAGATATCATTTGCTCCGAGGGAAAATTCAAACGGCATATTTTGAGTATTCGGCAAGTATTTTATTTTTGTTTTGAAAAATTCATTGTCATTTTTTTCTCGAACAAATGAGCCGTCATTGTTTGCGTGAATATTGACCGCATCAATAAGTTTGATATCTTTGTCAACAGAGTTGGGGTACATCGGAATCGGCAAAATATATTGCGAGTCGTGGATTTTTAATGCGGATTTAAAATAGTTCAAAATGCAAGTGGCAATTGTATCTCTGCCTTTATCGGTGTAGTTTATCGAGTCAATGAAAATTTCTTCTTTTTTCATTCTTCCCGAAGAAATTTCAGGCAACAATGCATTTGCCGCATTGATTATCGGCAAGTTGTAATATCTTGCGATTTGTTCCATAAAATCTTGTTTTGCGTTGCTGTCGGATTTTGAGTTGAGAAAAACGATAACTTGCGGTTCGTTTTCCTGCTCAATACAAGTCCTTATAATGGTTTCAAACGCTTCCCGTTCTTCTTGTTCGTGTTTGTCAAAAACTGCATAGTCAACAATAACGATGTCGGGTTGATTCGGCAGAATTTTTTTCTCAAGCATAATATTGCCAAATCTCGATGTCGAACCGCCTACGCATAATTCGATAACATCGATTTGAGATTTTTTGCCCAAAAAGTCTTTCAATTTTTCAACAGTATCTGCAACTGTCGAGTTGTTTCCTTCATCTTCGATAAATGCTGATGAACTGAGAAAAGCGATGGTGATTTTTTCACCGTTTCTTGCTTTTTCGACAATTTTGTTCAAACGGCTCGTATTACCAGTGTTTGATAAAGAACGTGAAATCATAGCCCTGTTTGAAGAATGAATATCATTCTTTGAAATGGGCGAAGGCATACAACCTGTCAATAATAAAACCGTACACAATATTAATGCTGTTCTTTTGAGCATAATTTTTTCTTTCTTGTAATGGAAAGGGACGGCAATTGTCGTCCCTCTCGTAAATAGAGCCTTTTCAGACTATTTTTCTTCGTTCCAAGAATACATTTTGCGGAGTTCTTTGCCGACTGCTTCTAATTGGTGTTCAGCCTTCAATTTTCTTGTTGCCAAGAAGTGTGCTCTTCCGCCTGCTTTGTTTTCTGTAATCCATCTTGAAGCGAATGTACCGTCTTGAATTTCAGAAAGAACTTTCTTCATTTCTTTCTTAGTTTCGTCAGTGATGATACGTTTGCCGATTTCATAATCGCCGTATTCGGCAGTGTCTGAAATTGAGTAACGCATTTTTGCAAATCCGCCTTGATAAATCAAGTCAACGATAAGTTTCATTTCGTGGATACATTCAAAATATGCGTTTTCAGGTGCATAACCTGCTTCAACCAATGTTTCAAAACCTGCTTGCATTAAGGCAGTAACGCCACCGCAAAGAACTGCTTGTTCACCGAACAAGTCTGTTTCTGTTTCTTGTCTGAATGTAGTTTCAAGAACGCCTGCTCTTGCACCGCCGATACCTGCTGCGTAAGCAAGACCGATTTCGTGTGCTTTACCTGAAGCGTTTTGGTGAACTGCGATTAAGCAAGGAACGCCTTTGCCTGCAACGTATTCTGAACGTACAGTGTGTCCGGGGCCTTTCGGTGCAATCATAATTACATCGACGTCTGCCGGAGGAACGATTTGATTGAAGTGGATATTGAAACCGTGTGCAAATGCAAGTGTTTTACCTGCTGACAAGTTCGGAGCGATTTCTGATTTGTAAACATCTGCTTGTTTTTCATCAGGAATCAACATCATAATAACGTCAGCCGCTTTTGTTGCGTCTGCAACGTTCATTACTTTCAAACCTGCTTTTTCTGCTCTTTCTCTTGATTTTGAACCTTCATAAAGACCTACTACAACGTTAACGCCGCTTTCGTGAAGGTTAAGAGCGTGTGCATGACCTTGGCTGCCGTAACCGATAATGGCAACGGTTTTGCCTTCTAATAAACTTAAATTGCAATCACTTGCGTAATAAATTTTTGCCATATTTATTCTCCTTTTTGAATTAATAGGAATTATTCTCTATTTTTCGTCATTATTGTATTGCGACCATATCTCGATGTCAATTCATATCCATGCCCGTATTGAGGATTTTTACTTTTAGAATTTTATAAAAGGTTAAGTTTTATATATTACGGGTAATATTTTCAAAAAACTGTTAAAATATCATCGTAAGAGGTGACTATGTCTAAAATACTTTTATTTACGAAAAATAAAAATCGCACGAAAGTTATCGAAGAGAACTTGAAAACTTTTGATGTAGTCTCGTTTGGGGACGAGAATGACTTTCTCGATTTTTTAAAAGACAATTGTCCTGACGTAGTTATCATTGATACGGTAAATCTTAAAGATTGTGTGAATTTCTGCCGTGCGGTTAAATTTACCGCACAGAATAAAAATATTTCGACAACTCTTCTTGTAAATAACGAAGTCGATAACAAAGATTTGTATTTGAAATACGCACATTTCTTCATCTCAGAGCCGTTAAACAAAGAAATTTTGCTTGCAACTATCAATTCCGCACTTAATCTCAAAAAATCTTTGGGCGACCTTGCGGAGAGCAATGCGGAACTTTCTACTAATTTGTACCGCCTAAATGTCTTAAACCAAACCGTAACGGAACTTTCGGGTTCTTTAAACAAAACAGATTTAATATCTATTATGACAGACGGTATCGACAAGAGTTTGAGTTATAACCTTTGCTATTCCTTGATTTTTAACTCACATGACGATATAACGCTTGTTATAAATTCCGTTCACGCAATCAGCCCTCGCCTTGAAGAGGCAATAAAATTGCGTGCGATTATGAGTTATAAAAATGTTTTTAAACTTTATACCTCGAATGAAGATGTCAAAGTCGTGAAAAACATCAAGAGAAAAGAGATTGAGTATGACTTGAATGTTTTTAATTTTGACGCATCGCTGCAACAAATCAACATTAATAATAAATTTTTCGGAATTATTGAGGTATTTAGGGAAAAAGAATTTAAAAATGATGATATAAGATGTTTGCAAACTCTTGTTCAACAAGCGACTTTCCCCTTGCAAAACGCTGTTTTGTACGAGGAAATGATGGAACAGAATAAAAAGTTAGAGGAAATGGAAAAGAAAAAATCGGAGTTTTTCTCGATTGTTTCTCACGAATTAAGAACTCCTTTGACATCAATTCAAAATGCGGTCAAAATCTTGTTGAGTGATGCTTTTGCGTCAATTTTGCCCGAAAAAGCGAAACATTTTGTCGAAATGATTGAGAGAAATTGCATAAGAGTTATGTCTATTGTTCAGGATTGGCTTGATTCTGTCAAAACCGAATCGGGTCGTTTTGACTATAAATTTAAAATTGAAAAAATCAATCCGCTTGTTGATGATATTATTCAAACTTTGTCAAATCTTGCGGACGAAAAACGTATTCAGTTGTCTTTTGAGGCGGCGGAACAGTTGCCGTCATTGTATATTGACAAGGCAAGAGTCGGTCAGGTTATTACAAATTTGATTGCAAATGCCGTAAAATATACCCCGAATGACGGTAAAATCGTTGTTTCTTCAAAACTTATCGACTCTGTTTCTATGAAAGAGATGAATTTTACGACGAATAAAGATGTTTTGTTGTCGGAAGAGTACGTTTTGATTACGGTTGCGGACAACGGTCCCGGGATTGCCGATGAGGATAAACCGAAAGTTTTTGAAAAATTCGAGCAGGTTAACGGAACCCTCTCAAGAAGTGTTGGCGGAACGGGGTTGGGACTTTTTATCGCAAAGAAATTTGCAGAGGCTCATAACGGATTTTTGTGGGTTGATTCTGTTGTTGGAAACGGGTCTAATTTCTATTTTGCAATTCCTGTTTTGGCGGAAGATGAACGATATGAAATGCAATTAAAACATGATATTTATGATGCGAATAAGGACAAAAAATCGTTCAGTCTTTTGACTTTCTGCGAAAATAAATTGTCGGAAGAACCTTATTTGATTGAGTTTGTGAAAAAACTTGAAAATGAAAATATTTTGAAGAAAACTGTTGAATCGAGAAGTTTCTATACGGAAACAAAAGAACGTTTCTACTATTCTTTTTATGACATAAATATGAATAAACAGGCGTTCCATTTTATTCTCCAAAGAATGCTCGAATATGCCCAAAATGATAGTGTTTTGCAAGCAGGAAAGAAAATTTATTGGTCGCAGGCAAATTATCCTGAAGATGCGGGCGATTCAGAAGAATTAATCAAAAAATCGAAGAAATTATTGAAAGAGGTATTATAATGGCAAAAAAAGTTTTGGTCGTAGATGACGAACAAGATATCGTTGAAACTTTAAAATTTATGATAGAAATGGAAGGCTACGAATGCCATTGTGCCTATGATGGCGAACAGGGTTTGAATAAGGCGAAAGAGTTGATGCCTGATTTGATTATCCTTGATGTTATGATGCCTTTTGTAAACGGTTATAAAGTGAGCAGAATGTTGAAGTTTGACGCTCGTTACAAGGACATTCCGATTTTGATGCTCACAGCCCGCTCTCAAGATTCCGATAAGGAATTGGGAGAAGAAACAGGTGCGAACGAATATATCACAAAGCCGTTCGACATAAATTATGTCATGGAAAGGGTCAAGGCTTACTTAGGTTAGTATGGAAAAAAATTCAGTCAGCAACAAAACACTTGCAAAATTAAAGTATGACTTGGTAAGAGATCAACTTATTACATACGAAGATTTGGAAAAATCGGAAGAAATTGCAGAGGCACAAAAGCAAAATATCGGTCAGGTCTTGATTAACAAAGGCTTGATTACGGAAGAAGTTTTGCTCGATTTTCTTGCATCAAAAATGCACATTCCGACAACAACTCTCAGTTCTTACAGTATTGATGAAAAATGTTTGAAATATATCACTGCTGCAGAGGCAAGAAAATACAAAATGATTCCTCTGTTTAAAATCGAGGATAGTTTAAGTGTTGCAATGAGCGACCCTTTCGACGTTTTTGCAATAGATAAGGTTTTTGAAAAAATCGGACTTGAAATTGAACCCGTAATTGTGTCGGAATCTTCTATTTTACAGGCAATTGACAAATATTATAAAGACGATTCAGTCGGAAAAATCTCCGTTCTCGACGGCGAAGATACTTACGATTGGACGGAAGAACTCCACAAAACGGGCATGCTGACGACAGATGAGCATACAAGATTACTTATTCGCTCAATTTTGAAACAGGCAATGCTGCAAGATATTCACGAGGTCATTTTTGAACACGGTGAAAACGGCTTGGCTGTTAAGTTCAGAACGGCATCAGATGTCGTTACGACGGGCGAAATCCCCGGAATGATTGAGGCCGCATTTGTTTCTAAATTGAAAGTTATGTCAGATTTAGACCCGAATGTTTCTCAAATTTCTCAAGCGGGTAAGTTGGAATTTCCGATTGACGACGATATTAAATTGACCGCCAGTGTTGCGGCTTTCCCGACTTTGGAACACGAAAGAATTTTGATGAAGTTGTATAAACCGCCGAAGAAATTATCTCAATACGGACTTTCGCAAAATCAAATCGAACAGTTGCGAAAAGCACTCGACACCCCCGGAGTTATTCCTGTTTGCGGTGCTTCTCTTTGCGGAAAAACTCACATGATTTATTCGATTTTGCAAGAACTTAAAAATCCGAATAAAACTTATATGACAATTGAATCTATTGTTAAGTACAGACTTAAAGGCGTTCAACAGTCCGAACTTAACGAAAATATCGGCTTTAATCTTGATAAAGCAATGAGATATGTCGAATTTCAGGAACCTGATGTGTTGTATTTTGAAAATATTACAACGAAAGAGGGATTAGATTATTTTAGTTCGCTTGTTTTTAAGAATAAAACGATGTTGACGGAATTTTTGTCCGATAACATTGAAGATTTGAGGCAAAAACTTTCATACCCTGATTTTTCAACATTTAAGTCTGTCATTTCGTGTTTGATTTATATTCACGGAAAAGATAATGTCGAAATTTTCACGGGTGACAATTTAAGGCGTTTCATCGGTTGATTGTAACGTTTATTTCCAAAAAACATGTGTTTTCTTGATAAACAACAAAAAGAATTTTATAATATCAGAATGAAAGAGTGATTTATGAAAAAATTTTTTGCAAGTTTAGCCGTTTTATTAGCGATGATATGCTCTCAAAGTGCTTTTGCGGCAATCGTTACTCCGATGGCAGAGGGCGAATTTCAAGAATACATTAATAAGGTCGGTTTTAAGATTTTAAATAAAAACGAAATCGAAAAACACGTTATCTTTAAATACTCTGATAGCGAGGATTTGCACGGAAGTTGCTCTGATGATATGGTCGTTTATGTTCCGAAAGGAATTATAATGAATGTTGAAACAGAGGACGAACTTGCGGCTATTATTGCATTTCAGACTGCATATTGCCTGAAAAACGGTGAGGGCAGAAATGCTCAGGTTTTAGCAAAATTATCCCCGAAAAAATATGAAGAACTTGCGGATAAACGTGCGGTGGATTTGCTCGTAAAGGCTGATTATTCCCCGCTTGCGTCGATTATTATCATAAATAAATCTTTTGGCGAAGTTAAAAATGACAGATTTCACCAAAAAACTTCGGTAAGACTTGCAAATATTTATGAATATATTGTTCGTAAATATCCCGAAAAACTTAATAATCCTAAGTTTTCAATGAATATTTATTTTCAAAATTTCTTGCTGACTTCAAGAAAAAATCGTGAAATTTTACAGGAACGTTTGCTTAATGCACCCGATTCGACTGAAAAATTGGAGTATAATTAATTATGTTAAAAAAGATTTTTGTTTTATCGACAGTTTTTTGTATGACGCTTAATTCGGCATTGGCAGACGATTTTCACCGTTTATATAAACCGTTGACTTCGGACAGAATTAAAACGGGAAATTTTGAAGAATTGAACAGAATACCTTTAAAAGTTAAGGCGATTGCTGATGTTTCGACGAAAAAGGATTTGACCGAGGGGCAAAAAATCATATTTTTGACGACTGAGGACACCGTTTTGCGTCATAATCGTGTACTCGCTGCGGGAAGCAGAGTTTTCGGAACGGTTGAAACTGTTTCTAAAAATGAAATGAAAGGCATTCCTGCAAATTTAATCGTTGGTGATTTTAAAATCGAATATATGTCAACCGTAAAACTTGAGGGTGAAATTAATAAAGAGGGTGCAAACAGGGCGATTTGGGTGCGTCCTTTGTTGCCGCTGCTCTTCCCTGTAAGGGGCGGTCATGCAAAAATCAATGCAGATGAAATTTTTACGCTCTATTATACGCCGACATCGATTTAGGTGAGTATAATGCTGAAAAATATTGCACTTTTTCTGATAAAAATTTATCAGTTTTTTTCAAAATATACTCCCAAAACGTGCAGATTTTATCCGACATGCTCGGAATATACCCGCCAAGCCATTGTTAAGTATGGTTTTTGGAAAGGCGGTTGGCTCGGATTGAAGAGAATTTGTCGTTGTCACCCGCTTAATAAAGGGGGCTATGACCCTGTGCCGTAGGCATTTCCATACTTTTGTTAACTTTTGGAAAATTTCCGATAGACATTTTGTTATGTTTTTAATACGATAGACTTACTTCTAAACATCACAAAGGAGAATTATAATGGAAATTATTTTAACAAAAGACGTTCAAAATATCGGCGAAGCAGGCGATATCGTTAAAGTTAAAGACGGTTATGCAAGAAACTTTTTGCTTCCCCAAAACTTAGCAACAAAAGCAACTGCAGGTGCTATCGCTAACAGAGAAAAGAACCTCGCAAGAATCAAGGCTAAGCAAGAAAAATTACACCAAGAAGCACTCGGAGTTTCTGAAAAACTTACTTCTTTCGGAACTATCGAAATTGCTGCAAAAGCAGGTGAAAGCGGAAAATTGTTCGGTACAATCACAACTAAGAGATTGGCTGAAGAAATTCTCGCTAAAACTGGCGTTGAAGTTGACAGAAAAGAAATCACTTTGAGTGCTCCTCTTAATGCTTTGGGAACTTTTGTTATGACAATCAAATTGACTTCAAAAGTTAAGGCTGAAATGAACGTTAACGTTGTTGCTTCAGAAATCATCAAAGAAGAAATCATTTCTGAAGAAGACGAAAAAGAAGCAGAATAATTGCTTTAAAATTAATTCCATAAAAGCCGAGGTGAAAACTTCGGCTTTTATTTTGTCAAAATTTACTCAAATCATATAAAATCTTTGTAAAAAATTAAAAACCTATAATTTTAAAAAGAAAAATATATAAATTTATACAGAAAAGAATTGCTGCGGTTGTGTTTAACAATGAAAAATATTTTTCATTTTGTATTTTGAAATTCAAAGTTCCCAAAACAATAATTAATGCAAAAATAATATAAGTCGCAAGTGCGTATTCCGATTGAGTTTCGAGGATAATTTTAATCATTGCGAGTTGCGAAAAAACAGAGAGAAACATTATCGTTCCGTTAAAAATATTTGCGTTAATGACGGATTTTGCGATTTTTTTGTTTTGTTCATTCTCAACAGCATTAGTCATTTGAGGTATCTCTTTTCGTGAAAACGAATGCACGGACGGCAGTGAATGCCAAAACCAAGTTAATGCCTATAGAAACGCAGACGGCTACGTCATCGATGAAAATATCTCTCGGAATAGGATATTTGAACAAAACGTTGATGATATTAATCAGAAAATCGGCAGTTGAGGGGAATTGCTTGAAATACCAATAGGTCAGGTTGTTTCCCAAAAACCAAAATGACAAAATATAAATCGGGATAAATGTCATATTGAGTTTAATAAATTGCCAAACAACGTTTGTGTCATTGTCTTTGAACGTGTATTTTTTGTTGAGAGTAAATGATGTCAAAACACCGATGCAATACGATAATGTTGTGGAAATGTAATAGTTGAAATGTATCAAATTCAGAGCGATAAAAGCCGTTATCATAGAAACGGTTGTGTTTACAATTCCGACAAGGCAATATGTAATGAATTCCTTTGGTATTTTGATTTTCATTCGTCCTCTATTCGTTAAAAGTCAAATCTAAATATTGCTTTGCTATTCTTGGAGAACGGTAGCCTCTTGCCAATGCGTATCTTTCGATTCCCTCTGCAATTTCTTCAAACGGTGCCTGAATGCCTCTTTCTTCCGCAATTTGTCTTGCAATTTCGAGGAATTTTTCTCTTGAGGGCATTTGGAAAGTAATCATCAAACCGAATCTGTCGGAAAGTGACATAATTTCGTCGATAGTATCTTCTTTGTGAAGTTCATCTCCCTCACGTGCGGAGAATGTTTCACGGACGATGTGTCGGCGGTTTGAAGTTGCGTAAATGACCGTATTTTCAGGTTGAGCACAAACCGAACCCTCTAATACCGCTTTTAAAGTTCCCATATTGTCATCATCTTCGCTGAAAGTTAAATCGTCAATGAAAATCAGGAATCTCAACGGGTTGTCCGCAAGTTGCTGCATCAAACTGCTGAGGTGCTTGAGTTTGTTCTTTTCGAGTTGAATAACTCTCAAGCCGACTTCGGCATATTCATTTGCAAGAGCCTTGACGCAAGATGATTTTCCCGTTCCTCTGTCGCCGTATAAAAGTACGTTGTTGTAGGGATTGCCAGACAGGAACGAAACCATGTTGTTATTTGCTTTTTGTTTTTGAGATTCGTATTCTTTTAAGTTTTCCAATCTGATTGTGTCGGGGTGAGTTACGGGGAGAAGTTCGCCGTTCAAATCCATTCTGAAAGAATAATACTTTGCAAATTTTCCCGTGCCGTTTTTAGAATAAAATCTTACGTAATCCGAGAGGAAATCTTCCCAAACATCTTTTTTGCCGTAATATTTGAAGGTATTTGCATAAGACGGCATGCTGTCCGCAATTTTTTCCAATTCGGGGTTGTTTTTTATTAACATACCGACAATATCGTCGTAATCAATCTCGGAGAGAAGTCTTAAAGTTTTTATATCATTTTTGATTGCTTCAATAATGTGAGTCGAAATTTCGTGAAATTTTCCTTTTGCACAAGACAAAGAGAAAACGTTTTCATCGTATAAAATCAAGTCATATAAGTAGTTCGGAAGACTTGCCGATTTGTCCGATTTATATAAAGCCCTGCACATTTGAGCATAATATTCGGTTGCTTCTGGATAAATTCTTTCTTTGAAATCTTTTCTGCTGAAAATTTCCAAAATTTTACATAAATTTCCCAAAACCTCATCTTTTTTTAAGTCGGATAAAATGGTTAATGTTTCCGAAAGATGATATAAAGATAAAAAACTGTTTTTCATACTAATCCCCTGTTTATCGATATTATATCTCAATCGGTTTCGATTTTGCAATTAATAAAAATTTCTTAAAAATCAGAGGAAAAATGAGTTGGTTTTAACCGTTTGAGAACTAAACAACCATCAAAATTGTTCCGACAGTGATTAAAATGCAGCCGATAATCATTTTGACGTTCATTGTTTCTTTCAGGAAAACTGCCGATAGCAATAAGACAAAAACAAGGCTGAATTTATCTATTGTAACGACTCTTGAGGTTTCTCCCATTTGCAAAGCCTTGAAATAACAAAGCCACGATAGACCCGTCATTAAGCCCGAAACAATTAAAAATATCCAAGTCTTTTGAGAGATTGACGGGATATTTTGAAATTCTTTGGTTGAAAAAACAATTCCTGTCGAAATCAAAAGAACGACAAAAGTTCTGATTGCCGTTGCCAAATTTGAATTTACCCCGCTAACACCTATTTTTGCCGTAATAGCGGTTAATGCCGCAAAAATTGCACTTCCGATTGCATATAAAATCCACATACAGACCTCTTATCCATAAAAATTATAGCACTTTAAAATTGTAAAGATTTACACGATTTTTGAAAAAATTGATAAAATTATAAAAAAGGAGAAAATATGAAATTTTACACAAAATATTTATGGGTGCATACAAAAAACATTCACGACTATATCAATATCACCCGTGATGTCGAGCAGGCACTTTATGAAAGCGGTATTCACGACGGCATGATTTTAGTCAGTGCAATGCACATTACAGCGGGCATTTACGTTAACGACGCCGAAAGCGGACTTATTCAGGATATCGAAAAATGGCTTGAGGATATCGCTCCTTATAATATTAATTATAAACATCACCAAACAGGCGAAACGAACGGCGATGCTCATTTGAAA
>CAKVJR010000045.1 GCA_934754855.1 uncultured Candidatus Melainabacteria bacterium | reverse complement strand
GCTAAAGACTTAGGTTTATACACAATCGGCGGACTCGATATGCTTGTTTATCAGGCTCAAAAAGCGTTCAAAATTTTCACGGGCAAAGAACCTGACTTTGAACAAATGAAAAAAGCAGCATTGAAATATTTATAAAAAGAATTATTACAAACTTATGCAAACCCGCTATTTTTGCGGGTTTTTGTTCGCGAAAAGTTTTTCCCAAAAATAAGCAGTTTCAATGCAGTCACTCAAGGTTTTTTCAGGCGTCCAACCGAGAATTTTTTTTGCCTTAGAATTATCAGCGACCAAAACAGCCGTATCACCGTCACGGCGAGGTTTTAGGTCAACAGAAATTGTTTTTCCGACGACTTTTTCACAAGCCGAAAACACCTCTTTAACAGTATTTCCTTCTTTTGTCCCAAGGTTAAAAAAGTCCGTTTTTCCGCCATTTTCGAGATATTTCAAAGCCAAAAGGTGAGCCTTTGCCAAATCTTCAACGTTAATATAGTCACGAACGCAAGTGCCGTCTTTGGTTTCGTAGTCAGAACCAAACATTTCAAAAGTTTTTCCGTTTCCGAAAGTTGATTTCAAAATATTCGGAATCAAATGAGTTTCAGGGTCATGCCATTCGCCGATTTTGCCGTCGGAATTTGCCCCTGCAACGTTAAAATAACGCAGTCTTACGGATTTTAAGCCATAAGCAAAATCATAATCGTCCATAATTTTTTCTATAAACAATTTTGTCCGACCGTAAGTATTTATAGGCTCTTGCGGGTGATTTTCGTCAATCGGAATATATTTAGGATTGCCGTAAGTTGCCGCAGTTGATGAAAAAACGATTTTTTTAACATCATTTTGAAGCATTGCTTTTAACAAGTTCAAAGAGCCGCAAATGTTGTTAATATAATATTTTTGAGGATTTATAACGGACTCTCCGACTTGAGAATAAGCGGCAAAATGCAAAACCGCCTCAATATTTTTACCCGAAAAAGCCTCTGTTATTGACTTTTCCTCGGTCAAATCACCCTTTATAAATTCAACATGCCCGAAATTTTTTAAAGTTTCAACCGTTTCGATGTGACCTGTTGAGAGGTTATCAAAAATCAAAACATCGTAATTATTTTTGAGCAATTCAAAGACACAATGGCTGCCAACATAACCAGCTCCACCTGTTACTAAAATCATAAAAATCTCCTAATCGTCAATAACATTGAGGGTAACTTCACCCTCAACGAGTGTTTTGATTGTAAAAATTTCGCCATACAAAGAGGTGACAATTCCTCTTTTAGCCGCCTCAGATTTTGTAAATTCAATCAAATCATAAAGGTGCATCGTTGTATTTTCGGGCGAACGAGGCATGTCTTTTTGCTTATAGGCAAGGTCTGTATTATTAATAATCCAATTAAAATCGAGGTTCAAGATTACGGAAATAATACCCAATTCTTTGCACATATCAAGCCATTCGACGATAAATTCTTCCGTATCGTTAATTCCGGGGATAAGAATATATTTTGCTCTCATCGCATTCGGCTTAACGCATTGTGCCGCAGCGTATTTGCGTAAAGTTTCCTTAACCGTATCAAATTCATCAACACGTTTAATTTTTTTGTACAACTCACGATTGCCCGAATCGATTGAAGTCAAAACCTTGCATTGACCGTGGTGAATGAGTTTTGCGACTGTTTCGGAGTATTTTATACCGTTTGTGTGAATTACGACATTTTTATAACCACGTTCAAAAATCAATTCCAAAATATCATCAAAACGTTCATAAAGAGTGGGTTCTCCGCCCGCAAAGTCAAAAATTGTTTCAGGAATAAAGAAATCGTTTTCCATCATATATTTAACTATGGAATAATAATCATATTTTTTTGTATTTTTCTTGACATTTTCATCGGTACAAACAGGGCAATACACGCACATTGAGTTACATTCCGCCCATGGAGTCAAGAGAATAAAGTCAATATAATTATCATCATTCCATTCACGTTCTGCAAGGTGAAAACAATTTTTGCAAGTTGACGGACACTGCCCGTTTCTGAACATTTGACGATGAATCCATTTTCTTCTGAAAAAGTCTTCTTTCGTAAAATTAGTACCGTCAAAAAAGTCGTAAATAATAGGACGTCCGCCAAATTCCAGATTGTGGTTACTGCAATGTCTGATTGCATTCATGTGGTCAAGCACGACCTCGTGTTCAACGCAATTACAACTGATAAATTTTGCCATAATAATAACTCCAATCTCAATATAAATAATATTATAGCAAAATGTATTTGTAAATATTATTTTTTAGTATTTTCAAAAATAAAAAATAGTGTATAATATTATTTGAATGTAAGTTTCATGCTATCTTTACAGGATTGTGAGAAAAATTGATGAGGTTATAATGGGACAGGATACTCCAAAGCAGCCCGAAAACAATAACAACAAGAAAATTGTGAAAAAAGTTGTTCGTAAAGTTTCGACGAATAATTCCGTACCTTCACAAGGTTCGGAACCTAAAAAAATTGTAAAAAAAGTAATTGTTAAAAAATCATCAGGTCAAAATGCCCAAAATACCGCATCGACCGACGGTAAAAAAGTTGTTAAAAAAATCATCAAAAAACCTGTTCAGCAAAATCAACAAACAGATAGCAATTCAACACCGAAAAAAATCAATTACAGAGAAGAAATTGAAAAATTAGCTCCCTCAACTCCTCGAAAAGAAGAAAAAGTTGAGCCGAAAAAAATCGTTAACGTTAATCCGAAAAAAGTTCAAAACGAAAATACGGTTATCAAGTCAGCAACGACGGAAGGACCGCAAAAGATTGATGAAAACACGGTTAAAGTCGGTAAAAAAGTTTTACGTAAAAAATCAAGACTTAAAAGAATTTTTCAAAAGTACGGAGTTGCGTTAATTTTATTTTTCGTAATTTCTTTGTCATACTTGGGCTGGATGCACGTTGTTCCTGCTATTATAAACTTTAAAGTGACAGGTACGGACATCAATAATTTCTTACAGCCTAAAATCGGATTTAAAGTTGACAGTTCAAACGCTCATTTCTACACAACTCCGAAACTCGGCGTGGGAGTAAGATTTAAGAACTTCAAATTAGTATATCCCGAAGGACGACTTGACGATGAAAAAATGTTGTTCCTGAAGGCAAGAGTGGCGATATTTGAAGTACCGCTTATCCCGCTTATGCTCAGAACCGTTAAATTTAACGAGTTTTCATTGAGAAGTGTCAACGCAAACCTTTACCAAAACAAAAATGGCGAATACGCTTATATTAAACAATTCAAGAGCAGTTTCAATCCGAATGCGAAAAAATATCTGCTTGAAGTTCCGGATATCACTATTCTTTCATACAATATGCCCTCTTATAGTGAAAAGACAGGAACTTTCTCCAAAAAGAGAGGTGCTCAAATGAAAATCCCCGCAGAAGCAGTCAAAAAAGTTTTGCAAGAAGCACCTAATTCAAACACAATTATGATAAGATAATTATTTCTTATTAAATTCGCATTTGATAATATCTGTCGCCCAATATCTTGAACTGAAGACTTTAAACATTACATCTTCGCAATTTTCAAGAGTTCTTTTGTGCGACTTATCAAGGAAAGCCAAACCGTCGTCCAAAATTAACCGATGTTCTTCTCCGTTTTGATAAAGGACATATACTTTTTTGTCACTCGCAAAAATATCGGAAACTAATTTTTCTGCATAAGCAGATTTCAAATATCTTGAATTATACCAATAATCAATGTTTTTAATGGTATCAAAATGCTTATTAAAGACTTCAACGGGCATTTCTCCGCCAATAATTTTTACATTGGGATTTTGCCCAACAACAACTACCGATGCACCTTGATTTAAAAAGACCACATAAGAATCGTCATCAAAATTCATATCTTTGACTTCAAAAACTTTAGAATACCCGAAAGGTTTATTTTCCTCATAATCTTTGACAAACTCAACATTTCCGATATCATCGGTCAAATATACATAACCGCCGAGAATCGCACAAAAAATTGTCACAAAAATCGCTTTCCTTTTGCAAACAGAACTCAAAACATAAATTAAAGAAAGCAATACAATTCCAAAAACCGCACTGCTCGACAAGACATATCGATATGTGCCGAATATCAACAAATTCACATAATACGGTACAATTGAGAATAAAATCAAAAACAGAAATTCCTCAGAACAAAAAATCTGCGAACAATAATTTTTGACCTTATCCGAAAATCTTGAAACGAGCAAACCACCTGTCAGACAAGCAACCGCAACGAAATTTATTGCATACCTTGAATCCCAAGAATACATATCGTTTCCGTACATTCTGTCGATACAACATGAATAAAAAGGATAAAAAATAAACTCAAAAGCAGAATGCGGATGCAAATGAGCATAATCCTGTTTCAATAAATTATTTGTCAATGCATATTCGGATTTGAAAATATTATTAAAATAAGGGAAGAACGGATTATTATAAACATTATAACATTTTATAAGCCAAAATCCGTCAACTGCTAGAAAAACAGGCACAATTCCCAATATAAACAATCCGATAGTCTGAAAAGGTCTGTCAATTTTCTTAGCCAAAACCAACATCAACAAACAGAAACTGATTGCATAAATACAAGCGGTCAATTTCAACCCGACAGCCAAACCGATAAGCATGCCCGCAAGCAAAATAAACAAATTACGCTTTTTATCGGCAGGAATAAATAAATTCCTCAATAATATGCAAAACGCCGTTAAAATGATGATGCCGATTTTGACGTCATTTTGGTCAAAAGACATTTGCTGAACCATTGCAGGCGAAAAAACAATGTAAAACACGGGAAAAATTTTCACTAAAAATATAAAAAATTTTGAAAATCTAAAAGATTCAATCGACCGCCACGACAACAGTTTGTCAACAAAAAACGAAGAAATTTTGTATAACAAAAACAAGAAAAATGACGAATCAAATAAAGTTAAAACTATAAATAAATACGGGTGATTGTTTAATTTCCAAAGCAAAAGATACTCAGGTAACTCAATCAACGGACTGAAACAGGTTCTGAAATTTGCCGCCAAAAAATCAATCGACAATCTGTCCGTCAAAAAAGCCCAACAATTATAAAATTTATAATTGTACCAGTCATAATCAGGAAAAATAACAAATATTACGGCTATTACAGCTAAAAATATATAAATTCCGAGAAAAACCCAAACGTCATTTTTATTGAACTTCATACGAAAATTTTAGCATAAATATTAAGAAATAAAAATCTGTTTGCAAAAATAATCGAAGAGAGATATATTAATTTATGTAACAATTTTCAAAAAGATTTTTGTATGCGTAACAAAAAAAAACAGGTTTTTGTTATTACATTAATGTCAAGCAAACATGTGTGTTTGATAGTAGTAAATAAATAGAAATCAGGGTGGAAAAAATGAATCTTAACGGAATCAAAACAATTCAACCGAACGTTCTTCAACAAACAAAGCCGGCTGCGAAACCCGCAGAAGAACAAACGGCTCAAGTGAGTGCAGAACCTAAAAAAGCAGGTGACGGCGGAGCATTAAAATCCTACTTCACAGCAGGTGTTTCTTTCGGTGGACACCATTGTAAAACAAGCAACTTTGAACCTAAAAAACTTCCCGATGTTCCTTGTTGCTGTTGCGGCAGACCGATGTTAAGAGAACAAGACCTTGCAGTTTGCAAGAAAGGTGTTCAATCAACAAGCGGTGACAAATTGGCTGCAACATTGAAAGAATACAGCAAGTATATGCGTTCTGATGAAAAATGCGTTGGCGAAATTCTCGCAACACAAGCAAAAAAATCAGGCGGAAACGTATCAGATTGTATGAAACAAACAGGCGGAAACCTTCGTGAATTGACTGGTCAATACGCAAACGGCATTTTGGACAAACTTAATGCAGCAGCAACAGATGCATACAAATCTGATGAAAACCCTGTTGCAGACCTTATCCAACAAGCAAAAGAAGGTATCGAAAGCAACAGAGGCTTGGATCGTTCAACTTTCGTTGCGAAATTAGAAAAAGTTGGCGGAAAACTTAACGAAGAACAACAAGCACAACTTCAAGACATTGCAATGGATTTGCCGCAAACATTCAATCACGTACAAAGAATTTACGACAAATACCAAAACAAAAAACCTGAAGATATTTCAAGAAGATTGTTCTCAACTGCTTTGACAACAGCAGAGCACATTCACCCGCACTCATTGGGCGGACCTGACAACACTGCAAACTACATTGCAGAATGTGCAGGTTGCAACAACCCGAGAGGAAACATGGATTATGCTGATTGGCTCAAAGTTCACCCCGAATACCCGAGAAAGGCGCAAGAACATATTGAACATATCGAAGCAAGAATCATTAACGGCGAAATCGGCTCAGACTACAATGATTGGCCGGTTGACGTAAAAGCATCTCTTACTAAAGAATCAGGCGGAAGAATGAAACTTCAGGTTCTTACTCCCGACACGATTGCTAATATGAGAAAAGCAAGAGGTACAACAGGTAATGTAACTGTTGAAGATGTCAGAGCGGCTTACGAAAAACAAGAAGCAGAAAAAGCTGAAAAAGCATAAAAAAACACTGATTTCTATTTTAAAAAACGACCTTAACGGGTCGTTTTTTTTCTGCATTATATTTGACAAATCGCAAAAACAAAGCAATAAAAAACGTGAGATATATTTCAATCCCACGTTTTAATATCTAATCAGAAATTAGAGTTGTTTCAAAGAATCTGTATAGATTTGTTTAACGATTTCTTTTGAATTACCTGAAGGAGCGATGCTGAGCAAACCGGCAAGTGACGGAGTTTCAAACGTCAAATCTACCAATTTATCAACATCATCAGCAGTAAATCCGATGTCTTCAAGTTTTTCTTTTACATCAACAGATGCGAGCCATGCTTGAACATCTTGAGCAACTTTAATCGGTGTCGGATTTTCAAAATCAGTAATCATCGGAGCCAAAATGTAGTTCAAGACTTCTTTCTTGTCGTTGTACATAGCCTTAATTACGGCAGGAAGCAACATTGCCAAGCCCAAACCGTGTGACAAATCAGGTTTTACAGCACTAAGCGGGTGCTCAAGAGCGTGTGTATAGTGGAGCAAACCGTTATCGAAGCAAACACCTGCCATCATAGCAGCGTATGCCAAATAATATCTTGCCGTCAAATCTTCAGGATTGAGAATTGCATAAGGCAAATATTTAGTAACCAAACTTACAACTTCAGCAGCAAGTGTAACTGTATAAGGGCTTGCAACCTTTGAAGTTGCCGCTTCAACAACGTGGTTAATAGCATCGATTGAAACGTATCTTGTTTGTTTCGGTGAAAGTTTAACCATCAATGCGGGGTCATCAATTGCATACATCGGATAGATGCAATCGTATGCAATTGCAGGTTTATAGTTCTTTTCAGGAATTGTAACAACAGCAAATCTGTTAGTTTCAGTACCTGTTCCGTGAGTCAAGTTGATTGACACAATCGGTGCTGCTTTTTCAGGAGTAAACTTAAATTCATATACATCACTTGCAGTTTTGCCTTCGTTTTCGAGCAAAATTGCAACAGACTTACCTGCATCTGTCGGAGAACCGCCACCGATTGAAATAACTGCTTTTGCACCAAATTCTTTAGCCAAAGCGGTTGCTTCATCAACGTGATGAGTTGTCGGGTTCGGTGTAACTTTGTCGTAATTTACATAGCCGACGCCGTTGTCTTTCAATGCTTTTTCAACAACATCCCAAGCACCTGTTGCCTTGTAAGCATTTCTGCCAGACATAACGATAACTTTGTCGATACCCTTTGATTTCAAGTCTTTTGCGATGTCTTGAATTTTGTTGATAGCACCAACGCCAAAATAAACCGTCGTTCTTGTTCTGATTTCAGCAACTTGGTTTATGTCAATGTTCTTTTCCCACATAAAAAAGTCCTTTCTTTTTTCTGTAAAATCGCAAGTATTATAGCGTGAAAATGAATAAGTTTCAA
The DNA here is from genome assembly GCA_934754855.1 of uncultured Candidatus Melainabacteria bacterium. Classification (GTDB taxonomy): domain Bacteria; phylum Cyanobacteriota; class Vampirovibrionia; order Gastranaerophilales; family Gastranaerophilaceae; genus RUG841. Next base: position 3,806 of record CAKVJR010000045.1, on the reverse strand, counting down.
TTATTCGTGAAATATTGTAAAATCACGAATTAAATATTAATTAGTGAAAAATGATGTAAAAATACGCCGATAAAACCCGCAATTACAAAATAATACAAAGGATTTTTTTTGAATTTAAAACTCAAAGCAAAAAGCCCGAACAAAATTGCAACGCTCCACAAATCTGTCACATTGTTCTTCAACAATCTGAGTCCAACAACCGTCAAAAGCCCACAGCCCGCAGGTTTTAGAGAATCTAAACTTGCTTTAACGTAAAAATTATCCTGAAAAGTTTTCAATGCCTTTGAAACGGCAATTACAATAAAATAAGTAGGCAAAATTATCGAAACGGTGGCAAAAACAGCCGCAAAAACGCCCGCCGTCTGAAATCCCGCAAACGTTGCCATGTTAATTCCGACAGGACCGGGGGTTAAAACCGAAACGGCAATCATATCAGAAAGTTGTTTTGCACTGTACCAACCGTAATCATCAATTAACTGATACAAAAACGGAATTGTCGCATAACCTCCGCCAACAGAGAACAAACCGATTTTGAAAAATTCGTAAAAAAGGAACCAATAAATTTTCATCGTTCGCTCCTTTTCTTTTCAAAAATCTTATATGATACCCCGAAAACCAATGAGCAGACGATAATTATTGCGGGAGAAACCTTGAAAATCAATGAAGCGACCAAAGTTGCAATAAAAATCACCCACGAAAAAATACCCTTCATCGACTGATTCCAAACTTCTTTGACAGAAAGATAAAGAAGAATGACAACCGCAATGTTCACTGCCCAAAAAATGCTTTGAATAAAAGACAATTGCAAAAGTTTATCAAGCACCGTCGCAATCGCAAGAATGCAAATTACAGGAGATGATATAATTCCCGCAAGTGCAACCGCAGCACCTCTTTTGCCCCGAAGTTTGTACCCCGTAAAAGCAGAAACATTCGCAGCAATAATCCCCGGAATACATTGCCCCAAAGCGTAATAATTAACCAACTCTTCCTCTGTAAGCCAATCTCTGTCCTCGACAAAGGCTTTTTTCATCAAAGGAACAATAACATACCCGCCGCCCAAAAGTTGAACACCGAGCAAAAAAAATTGTTTATAAAGTTCGGTTAATGTAATTTTTTCCATATCAAAATTATAACACAATGAAAATTAACATTTATAACAGAGAGAAAATGCAGGCTTTTCGGAACTTTTCGCCATATTTGAAATAAAAAACAAATAAATACAACAGTAAAATCAGTTTGTAAATATATAACTTGTAAATTTTTATTTAAAAAATTAAAAAATATTTTTGAAAAACAAAAAAACAATTCCGAAATCTAAAGTTATAAGTTGAATTTACAGAAATTGCCTAATATTACGAAATTTTATTAATCTTTGTTCATTAATGATTGTAAAAATCAATTTCGTCAATAATGCTCGGGGGCATGCCACATTGTAAAAATTAATTAATAAAAATAAACTTGTAAATCATCAGCCATGAGGATAGCATAGAAGAACAGTCAGGAATGAAAAAAGCGAGGTGATGGTCTAACCCATACAGACAAGGGAAATATTTGGAATTGGTTAAAAGACTGTTAATCAAGGTGATTAATAATCATTAAAAAAAATTTTGGTCTTGGAAAAAAGGAAATTTGGAAAATGCAAAAAAGTTTTGATATACAACAAAACTTTTTTTGTGTTTAAATAGAATATATAATGTTGTGTACTATTTTAAATAAGAGGATTTAACATGAAAAGAGCAATTGTTATTGTAGTGGATTCAATGGGTTGTGGTGCAATGCCTGATGCAGCGGAATTTAATGATTTGCCGACTTGCAATACATTGGCACACGTTGCACATGCAAATGGCGGTTTGAATGTTCCGAACTTTGAAAAGATGGGCTTAGGCAATATCATCGACATCGAAGGCGTAAAAAAAGTTGATAACCCGACTGCACAATACGGCATTTTACAAGAAATTTCAAAAGGAAAATGCACGACAACAGGTCACTGGGAAATGATGGGGCACGTTCTTGATAACCCGTTCAAGGTTTATACAGAATCAGGTTTCCCGAAAGACATCATAGACGAATTCGTTAAAAGAACAGGTTGCGGCGGCGTTTTGGGTAACAAAGCAGCATCAGGTACCGTAATTCTTGACGAATTGCACGAAGAACACGAAAAAACTAAAAAACCGATTGTTTATACATCAGCAGACAGCGTATTCCAAATCGCAATGAATATAGACGTTGTTCCATTGGAAACACTTTACGAATATTGCAAAATTGCTCGTCAATTGCTGAATGAAGTTTCAAACGTTTCAAGAGTTATCGCTCGTCCTTATCAAATGGTTGACGGTAAACCCAAAAGAGTTTCAAAATACAGACGTGACTTCTCTGTTAAACCTTACAAAAAAACTCTTTGCGATGAAGTAGCAGAAAGCAACGGATACGTTTACGGTATCGGTAAAATCGAAGATATTTTCGTAGGAAAAGGTATAACTCACGCAATTCACACAGGCTCAAACAAAGAAGGTCTTGAATTGACTCTCGAAGCAGTAAAAAATCCTTTGCCGAAACCGGAATTAAAGGTCGCAGAATGTACCGATAAACCGAATAAATACTTTATCTTCACAAACCTTGTTGATACAGATATGTTGTTCGGCCACAGAAACGATGCAATCGGATATGCACATGCCATCGAAGAAATCGATACATACCTCCCCGCAATCCAAGATGCAATGACAGACGAAGATATCCTCGTTATCACAGCAGACCACGGTTGCGACCCGACAGTCCCCGGCACTGACCACACAAGAGAACAAATCCCGCTTCTCATCTACGGAAAAACATTGAAACCTGAAAACCTCGGCACACGTGTAGGTTTCGACAATATTGCAAATACCGTAAGAGAATGGTTGTTTAATTAATTTTTCTTTGCTATAATATTTGCGAAAGAAATTTCACATACAAGTAAAAAAGGAGAACACAATGAAAGTTACAGTTTCAGATGATTGCATTTCATGCGGCGCTTGCGAATCAATTTGCGACGCAGTATTCAGCATCGAAGATAAAGCAGTAGTTAATGAAGCAGAAGTTGCAGCAAACGAAGCAGGCGTTAAAGAAGCAGCAGATTCTTGCCCCGTTTCAGCAATTATTGTTGAATAATTAACTATAAATATTTTCAAAAACCGCTCAGAAATGGGCGGTTTTTTTGTGAACAAAAATTTCCTTAAATACCAAGGAATAAAAAAATTAACCCAATTTTTATAAATATTTTTTGATAAAATATAAATATACTTTCTTTATTTAAAAAACACCGCACTTGTTTTTTTAAAGATAGAAATATTACTCAGTGTTAACAAATATTTACAATTCTTTCAAAAATATCTATTTTAAGCCATTTTCGACAAGTGGGCGAAGACTGAATATTTCATTACATTAAATAAACAACACTGCAAGAAATAAAGAGAAAACATAAAAAAGTGCATAAAATCAAGAAAAAAGACTTGATTTGAAATTTTGAACATGTACGATAGAGAAACAAGGACAGGTGTCCCTGTAATTTATTATTGTAAAAAACCAATGGAAAGAACCGATGTCAAAAGACGTAATTGAATTTGAAGGAACAATTTTAGAAGCAATGCCGAATGCTATGTTTCGTGTAGAGTTGGAAAACGGACACGAAATTCTCGCACATATATCCGGCAAAATCAGAAAGAATTTCATCAGAATCTTACCGGGCGACAAGGTAAAGGTTGAAATGACACCTTATGATCTTACCAGAGGAAGAATCACATACAGACTTAAATAAAAAGGAAAACATTATG